>CAZJLG010000085.1:0-6153 GCA_964546665.1 uncultured Candidatus Bathyarchaeia archaeon | reverse complement strand
CAATGTATGTGGCGTGGTCAGCAATTCTCTCAAGATACCTTACCACAAGCAGACTCGAAATTGTGCATCCTGTTGTAGTGCTGGTTTCGATTAACTTGTCAAGATAACTGTAGTACAGCTTATCGACCTGCCTCTCCGTTTTAGACAAGCTTTTTGCAAGTTCTGCATCGTGATTCTTCACTGCTTCGATGCTGATGCCGACCATGTCCATGGTTTCTATGCCCATCTCTTTGACGATTTTCTTGAAGGACAGGTCGCAGCTGTCCATTCCCCCTATCCGATCACTAATTTGCGAGATGTCAAGGGCGTATCTTCCGTATCGCCTGAAGTCGTAGCAGATTTTCATGTAAGACTTTAGAATTCTAAGGTCAGAGGCAACTGGCTGGAACCGTGCAATTATTTCGAAGGCTGTGTCCTCAATCGGATCTGCCATCGAAGACAGGGCGTCTGAAAGGTTTTCTACTTTTTTGTGTCCTTGTGTGCCTTCAAGGTAGTTCATGATAGATAAGGAAACAGTGTTTTGGGCAAGCTCTCCCATGCGAAAGAGCATGCTCGCCAACTGTTCCATTCCTGCATCAATCAATCTTTTCATTTCTGTTTCACCTTAACCTAACCGAATTCTCCCGTGATATATTGTTCAGTTAACTCGTGCTGCGGATTCTCGAAGATCTTTTTGGTGTCCCCCTCCTCTATTACCTCCCCCAAATACAGGAAGACCGTGTAGTCGGACACCCGAGATGCCTGCTGCATGTTATGCGTGACTATCACAACAGTATACTCTGTGGATAGAACTCTTATGAGTTGCTCAATCTTTGCTGTCGCCGCAGGGTCCAAGGCGCTGCAGGGCTCATCCATGAGAATAACTTCCGGGTCCACCGCCAATGCCCTGGCTATACACAACCGTTGTTGCTGTCCGCCAGAGAGGTCAAAGGCGCTGTCATTCAGCCGATCGTGAACTTCATCCCAGAGGGCAGCGGCTCTCAAGCTTTTTTCCACAACTTTGTCAAGGTCTTTGCCTTTTGCCGTTTTATGGATTTTTGGACCAAAAGCGACGTTTTCGTATATCGATTTGGGTAGCGGGTTTGGTTTCTGGAACACCATCCCTACCTGTCTTCTCAGGTCATAGACGTTGACGTTATCGCCGTAGATGTTTTTGTCTCCGATGAAAACGTCACCTGTTGTTTTGCTGGATTTAATGACGTCATTCATCCTGTTGAGTGCCCTAAGAAGTGTGGATTTGCCACAGCCTGAAGGACCCATAATGGCGGTTACTGTGTTTGCCTGAATTTTCAGGTCCAAGTCTCTGATGACATGTTTTTCTCCGAACCAGATGTTCAGCTTTCTGATGTCTATTTTTTCGCCATGACTCAATAGATTTCACCTGTTTTTTTGTTTACCTTAGCCAGGGTTGTTTCCTCCTGTAATAGGTCCTCAATATTATTGCTACTAGCGAAAAAGTAACAACAATAAAGAATAGAATTAATGCAATTCCGAAAACCTTGTCAGGTGATTCTCCCCTAGCCACGATTTTGATGTACATATTAAAGGAAAGTGCCATCACAGGCTCAAAGGGTGAACTGGGTAATCCTCTAGTTACCAGAACTGAGGAGGTGAAGAGTATTGCCGCCGTCTCTCCTGCTACTCGGGCAATCCCTAAAATCACGCTTGTCACTATTCCAGGCGCTGCTGCCACCAAAGTTGTTAGGCTTATTGCTTTCCATTTTGTTGCACCCAATCCTAATGCAGCTTGTTTGAAGGCAGTGGGAACTATGCGGATGGCTTCTTCAGAACCTCGTATAACAATTGGCAGAACCATCAAGGAGAGGGTTAGCCAGCCAGATAACAGGGATACACCAAACCCAAGTTGTTTACTGAAAAAAGTATAACCAAACAAGCCAATAATTATTGATGGAACCCCAGCCAAATTATTGATGGCTTGGTCAATGACACGCGTTATTTTTCCGCTTGGAGCATACTCTACTAGGTAAATTGCTGCAAGAATTCCTATTGGCCCCGCAATGGCGGCTGCACCCAAAAACAGGTAAACTGTTCCCACAATCATTTCGAAGGCTCCGCCTTGGAGGGCGCTGGTGGTTAGAAATTTCATGTTCAAGGTTCCTATTCCCGTGAATAGTATGGCTACAATCCAGAAGAATGCCAGCAGACAAAATATCACAGGTATGCCTAAAGCAAAGAAGTATATTCTTTCTTTAGTTGGGTTTCCTATTTTTGAACACCTCTTTTTACTACTATGTCTGCTAGCGTGTTTACGATGAAGGTGATGATGAGTAGAATGAGGCCTAAGCCAAAAAGAGCGCTGTATTCTAGGCTGCCCACGGCGGCTTCACCCATATGGGTTGCAATGAAAGCGGGAATTGTGTAGACTGCTTCTAAAAAGCTGGTTGCGATGTGTGCTTGGTTTCCAGCGACCATTGACACAGCAATTGTTTCGCCTACGGCTCTGCCAAAGCCTAGCATTATTCCTGCTAGGATTCCTGATTTTGCTATTGGCAATACAACTGTTTTGATTGTTGCCCATTTGGTTGCTCCGAGACCAAGGGCAGCCTCTTTGTAGTCTTTGGGAACCGCTGAAATTATTTCTCCTGATACACTTACAATTGTGGGAATTGTCATTAGTGAGAGGATAAAAGAGGCAGTCAAAGCGGTTTGTCCAGAAGGCAGGCCGAAGGTTGATTGAATAAGGGGAACTACGACGAGAAGACCTATGAATCCGTAGATTACTGAAGGGATAGATGCTAAAAGCTCTATGATTGATTTTATTGGGTCTCTAAGCTTGAAGGGTAATATTTCTGAAACAAATATTGCAGTCGAGACGCCTATTGGAATTGCTATAACTAAGGCGCCGAAAGTGACCATAAGGGAGCCATATAAAAGGGGAAGACCCCCAAACATTTCTTTTCCAAGATTCCATTGTGTTCCAAACAATAAATCTGGTCCGACTCTAGAAAATGCCAATGCCCCTTCTCGGGCTACAAAGAAGAGCATCAAGAAAAGAATGATTATCGAAAACGATGCACAAAGAAAAAGAACAACACTCATTGGCTGAGACTTGAAATTAAGCAAAAAAGAATAGATTTTTTTGAGCGCCTTGCTGCTCATTTTCATTTGAATTCCTGTATTTGTTATGTAGCTAGGCTTTTTATGGGTAATTGTAGCTTGCTGGAAGTTTAAGGAATCCTTCATCTTCCACTATGTTTTGGCCGTCTTCACTGCGAACAAAGGATATGAATCTGTCAGTTAGGGACCCTGCTTCAATAGGGCTGCTGGTTATGAAGTATAGTAGTCGAGAGATTGGGTAACTGCCATTCTGAATGTTTTCTAGTGTTGCGGGAATGTATGCTCCGCCTTCTTCTTCAGCTAAAGCTACAGCAACGATGTCATTGTTTAGGAATCCGAAGCCCACGTAACCTATTGCGTAGTTGGTGTTTGCTACTGCTGTTCTTACTGCAGGATTGCTTGGTTGTTCATGAACTATTGTGCTGTCAATTTCAAGGTCGTATTCGTCGATTGTGTATTCTTCGAAGGTGCCTCTTGTTCCTGAGCCAGATTCTCGGACAACTACATAGATTGTTGCGTCAGGTAGACTTGAATCAACATCGTTCCAGTTTGTGTATTCTCCAGCGAAAATCATTGCCACTTGTTCAAGAGTCAGTTCAACATTACTGCCGACAGAGGGGTTTACTACTACACAAACTGCGTCGAGTGCTAGTGGGTGTAGCCAAATAGTTCCTGCATCAATCTCGGTTTGTTTAGGACCTCTGGAGCCCATTCCGATGTCAACTGCTCTATCTATTGCTGAAGCGTAGCCTGTTCCTGAGCCTCCACCTTGAACTGTCACAGTAGTGCCAGAATACATGTTCATGAAGGCTATCGCCGCGGTGTCAGCTATAGGCAAAACAGTTGTGGAGCCTGCAAGACTGATGCTTGCTGTTCTCCACGCGCTGTCTTCAGGGAATTCTGCTGATGTACCTGTTTCTCCAGAATTCAAGTAGAATCCGGCTGCTAATCCGATTATGAGAAGCGCTACCATTCCTATGAGCGCAATCATTGTTGATATGCCTTTGTTTGATTTTCCAGTCATAATCTTTCACCTCAGTTCTGAATAGCAGAAAAAAGCCCAGAAAGTATATAGTTTTCCTACATAACATATATAAACTATATAGGAAAAATACATTTGTACATAAAACTGTGCATCTATGAAGGTTCTATAATTTGACTCATTCTCATCATAAATCAAAGGAAGAAACACGGAAACTTCAGATTACAGGGGGGTCCACGTATGTGCTTTCATTGCCGAAAAGGTGGATCACCCAAAATGGGCTTGAGAAAGGCAGCCCCTTGATTGTCCGACAGGAAGAAAGCGGCACCTTAACTGTTCTTCCTCCAGAACTTGGAAAACTGGAAAAAAGCGAGGAGGCGCTAATCCGAGTATCTTCGGAAGACAGCTCTGAGGCGCTGATACGAAAAACTGTTTCTGTATATCTTCTGGGCTACAACATAATTCACATAAGACCAAAGGACCGTCAAAAAGAAATCCTGTCAACACAGAGGAACGCAGTCAAAACTTTTGCCAGAAACATGCTGGTTGGAACAGAGATAGTGACTGACACCTCCAAAGATTTGACTTTGCAGGTTCTGTTAAGCTACCCCGAATTGTCGGTTCCGAGCGCTTTGCGGCGAATGAGCATCATAACAGCGTCTATGCACAAGGATGCCATAACCGCCCTCAGAAACATCGATTACCAGTTAGCGAAGGATGTCAGAGCCACCGACTATGAGGTTAACCGATTTCATCTGTACATCATAAGGCAGCTGAAGATGGCGCTTCAGAATCCCCGGATAATAACGGAGATAGGATTAAAGACTCCAAAAGACTGCCTCGGCTACCGTCTTATAACCAAAATGGTGGAGAGAACAGCTGACCACGCCACCAACATAGCAAAATATGTTCAGCGTCTCAAAAAACAGTTAGACGAAGAATTTCTGCAAGCAATTCAAGAAATGAATGAGGTTGCGATTTCCTCTTTCGAAACTGCGATAGAATCTTTGTTCAGGCTTGATTTTGAGTTGGCAGACAGCGTTATCGCAAAAGCTAACCAGATAGCTTCTCTGGAGAAGAAGGCGCTGCTTGCGTCAAAGGAAACGGATATAGAGGAGGCAGCCAACATCAGGTTAGTGATTGAGAGCGTAAGAAGAATAGCGGAGTACTCTATGGACATAGCAGAAGTTGTCCTAAACATGACCGTCGAATCGGTAATCGGATAGATTAAGCATTTATTTGTGAGTTGCCAAAGTGTGTCTGGTGTAACGTTTGCAGTTTAAGGGACGCGACATAGTATCCATCAAAGATTTCACCCGAAAAGAAATCGACCACATCCTGAAAACCTCTGCTTCTATGGAGCCCATAGCCAAAAAAGGCTCAAACATGCTCAGCGGCAAAATCTTGGCAACCCTATTCTTTGAACCCAGCACCCGAACCCGCCTAAGCTTCGAAGCCGCCATGAACAAGCTCGGAGGAACCACCATAGGCTTCGCAGAACCCAAGGTGGCTGCAATCAAAAAAGGCGAAAACTTGGCAGACACAATCCGGGTCGTCGAAAACTACGCCGACGTCCTTGTGCTAAGGCATCCGCTAGAGGGCGCAGCCCGATTAGCAGCCGAATTCTCTGATGTGCCCGTGATAAACGCTGGCTCCGGAGCTGAGGAGCATCCAACCCAGGCATTGCTGGACCTGTACACAATCCTGAAAGAGAAGGGAACAATCGACGGGCTCAACATCACGTTGATGGGAGACCTGCGGTACGGACGCACAGTCCACTCATTGGCGTATGCGCTGTCTCTCTACAATGTGAAGCTGTTTCTGGTTTCGCCTGAGCTTCTCCGGATGCGGAGGGAAGTTTCTGACTCCATAAAACAAAGGATAAAAATAGTTGAGGGCTCCGCGGTTGAGGATGTTCTGCCTGAAACGGACGTGCTTTATGTAACACGGATTCAGGAGGAACGATTTCCTGACCCCGCAGAATACGCGAAGGTGAGTGGAACCTACAAGATTGACCTTGAAACGTTGAAGGGCGCAAAGGATGACCTGATTATTATGCATCCTCTGCCAAGGGTTGACGAGATAGCTCATGA
>CAZJLG010000084.1:3236-6154 GCA_964546665.1 uncultured Candidatus Bathyarchaeia archaeon | reverse complement strand
GCCTCAATTAATTCTCCATGTGGTTACATCAATCCTGAACCAGCGAACTTTACAGAGTCGGGCTCTGATTTCACCAAGTATGGCAGGTATGTCTGGAAGGTCAAGGAAGGCGTGGAAACAACTAACATGCCTCCATGGAAATGGGCGCTGACCGATGATGAAGTGTATCAGGTTATCTTCTATGTTCAAGCATTCGCTACGCCCTCAGACTATAACTCAAAATGGGGACCGCAGTACAGTAGCTCGTTTGCTCAGAACCTTATGAAAAATTCGTTATCCGCTAACGTTGTTCCAGATTCTATGCTTAACATTACTTCGGTTCAATCATTGCTTGGATACATGGGAATAATGCTTTGGGAACTGAGACACAGGCAAATAGTTGCGCTCTTTGAAACGGGCAAATTGAAGATAGCAAATCGAATCGGCAAACTGAGGAGGGAGCATCATTGGATATAGATGTTTTCTTTTACACTATGGGAGTAGTGTTGATGATGCTTATTTACGTAGGCTTCTTGGTGTGGGGAATCAAAACTGGACAATTCAAAGATAATGAACATTTAAGGTATAAACCCCTAGAAGAGGAGGACGAAATAGAGAATGATCAGCAAAATATTGTGTGCTCTTGAAAAAATTGTGCAGGTAGATCCGTTGTATGCCTATATTACAGCAGGCATTGTTGCTGGAGGCGCTATACTAATGTATCTTATGGTAAAGAGCTCAGATGAATTTACTGTAGAAGAAACGAAAGAAAACTCTGATGATTTCGCGGGAGTAATAAGGGACTCTCATGGACCAATAACAACATGGCTTTGGGTAGCTTACCTGGCTCTGGTAATGTGGGCTATTGCATATCTACTCCAACATATTTCAGAATTCATAAACTTCTACTAAATGGAGAAGACAGAAGCCAATTAATCCTAGAAAGCACATAACGACAACAATTTACCACTGGTAGCGACTTTTTAGTATGAAAACCCAACAATATCTTACAAATCCCCCTTTTTTCAAGGTTATCAAAAATTTAATCAATTGTTTGATATTATATAGGATATCGCGTAGGGTTAGGTCTTGCCTGAGCTTCAAGAAAAGTATCCTCTTACGGACATTGATGTACTAGATTCTGAGCTGTATGATTGGGCACAACAAAAAGCAAAAGAACTGGGCTACAAGACAGTTTCAGAACTAATTTTCGATTTAATCTTATTGCTCAAAGAAAACCCGAGCATTGAATCCAAACTTTTCAAGTTAACATTACTTCGGCAGCTAAGCAAAGTAAAACTTCCTGAGGTAATAGAGGAGCTTGAGGAAAAAATCACTGACCTGTTAAAAAACGAGGGACAAAAACGATTATCTGATTTTGAAGACACACATCATGGAAACGAATAAAAAAGGTCCAGTAAATGTCCTGTTACGGTCCTGTAAATCCGCATTTTGGACAACGGTAGTTTCTACCGAACTGCCTACATTTGGCGCAACGCCAAATCAGTATTTCTCCACAGTTGGGGCAATTAGTTTTTGTTGCGTCTTCGCCCGGGGGAATAGTTCGGTTACATGACATGCACTTGGGCATAACGATGTTTGTTCTCTCGCTCACAGCAACACCTCAAGGAATCTGGAATAATACAACTGCCTCTTATATATGCTATCTTTTAATTCTTTCTCAACACATATGTAAAGTTGCTGGCTGAACAAGAAGAGGAAGAAAAGTGAACAAAAAACCTGACATTGTCGTAGTCGGAGGAGGACCCTGCGGCTCATACGCAGCATACGCAGCAGCAAAGCTGGGCGCTGAGGTGACGGTTTGCGAGGAGCACGAGGAGGTGGGGGCACCTAGGCACTGCGCAGGGCATCTAAACGTCTCCAGCGTGAAAAGGTTAGGAATACGGTTGCCACAGGCTGCCATTGAAAATGAGATTAGAGGAGCCCTGTTCATTTCGCCAAAGGGAAAAGAGTTTGTGTTGCGGTGCCGCGCTCCAGTAACCTATGCGGTCAACAGGGAACTCTTCGACAAGCACCTCTTTGATTTAGCCGAGAAAGCTGGAGCCAATTACCGCTTCAAGACAAGGGCGAAGTCTCTCATCTTGGAGTCAGGCTCCGTGAAGGGAGTTGCCCTGAAAGGAGATGAAAGGCTGGAGGCGAATGTTGTCATAGATGCTGAGGGATGTTCATCCGCGCTTCTGAAGAATACAGGTCTCAAGGGGCTTGAAAGCTCCATGATTGTGAGGGGAATCCAAGCAGAAGTTGACCGTATTGAGGGCGTAGATGAGGATATGGTTGAGGTCTACTTCGGAAGAGACGTTGCCCCAGGCTTTTTCGCCTGGATAGTCCCCAGAAAGGACGGCTCAGCAAAGGTTGGCTTAGCCACCAGAACAGGCAACCCCAGAGACTACCTGCAGAGGTTCATGGAAAAGCATCCTGTTGCCTCCGAGAAGCTGAGAAAAAACAGAACCACCTACACGTCGGTTCATCCCATACCCATGGCAGGTCCACTCCCCCGAACATATTCAGGCGGCTTTCTTGCTGTCGGAGACGCAGCTTCCCAAGTAAAACCGACAACAGGAGGAGGCGTAATCTTTGGGTTAACATGCGCCAAGATAGCAGGCGAGGTTGCCTATGAGGCTGTGGAAAGGCAGGATTTTTCGGAACAGTTTCTGTGCCGCTATCAGAGCCGATGGAAACAGCAGATAGGATTTGAGTTAGCCGCCATGCTCCAGTTAAGAAAGATGCTGGACAGCCTGCCTGACAGGAGGATAGATGGGCTCTTCGATTTGTGCAGTAGACTGGGCGTTGACAGCGTGCTTGAGAAGGTTGGAGACCTTGATTTTCAGGGAAGAACCCTTGTTTCGATGGTCAGGTATCCGGGCGCAGCGACGGTGATTGGCTATTTCCTTTTTTCGTGGTTGACCTCAACAACAAGA
>CAZJLG010000084.1:0-3136 GCA_964546665.1 uncultured Candidatus Bathyarchaeia archaeon | reverse complement strand
CGCAGCGACGGTGATTGGCTATTTCCTTTTTTCGTGGTTGACCTCAACAACAAGACAGTGACCTTGGTTTACGCAGGGCATAAAAGCGTTTTAGAGGAAGATGTGACACAATAGATGACTGTTGAGGTTGCAGAAACATGACGGGAAGAATATCTTGTGATTCGTCGGCTTTCTCGTACAAACAGGTATTAGTTGTGAGAACGGACATCAAGATGAGCAAAGGAAAAATTGCGGCTCAGGCCGGACACGCTGCAGTCTCCGCAGCAGAGTATGCACGAAAAAACCGTCCCGAATGGTGGAGCCCATGGACCAGAGAGGGCCAATGCAAGATTGCGGTGAAGGTGAAGTCTGAGCAGGAGCTTATGGAGCTGGAAAGAAAAGCCCGGAACATAGGTTTGCCTGCAGCCCTGATTGTTGACAGAGGCTTAACTGAGTTGCCGCCGGAAACCATGACTTGTCTAGGAATAGGACCTGCCCCAGCAGACAAAGTGGACAGCATAACTGGGAAACTGAGTTTACTTTGAGGCTGATAGGTTGCAGGTTCCGCCACTCGAAAAAGAGATGGGTATCGAAGCTTACGTCACCCAAGCTGAGGGAGTTGGGGGAAGAATCCGTCAGCTGTTGGACGATTTTGTGGTTGAGGAATTGCTTGTTGACGGCTCATTGGCTTCGGTTTCTTCTCCTGCTGTTGAGGCTTGGGTCCCTGCGGGGGAGGGACCTTATCTAATCTGTGTTTTGGTTAAGCGTAGATGGGACACTTTTTTGGCTGTGAGAGAGGTTGCAGCGAGGCTGCATATAAGCCAGAAGCGTATCAGGTTTGCGGGAATAAAGGATACAAAAGCTCTCACTGCGCAGCACATAAGCCTGCAGAGCGTGTCGCCAAGCAAGGTTTTGGATGTGCAAATCAAGGACATAAATGTGTATCCTCAACGTTACTCCAAAGAAAGGGTCTATTCTCAGCTAATCAAAGGAAACAGGTTCCACATAACGGTGCGAGACATCGATCAGCCAGTTTCTGTTATTGAGGAACAAACAAGAGACACCAAAAAAGAAATAGAGCGGCTAGGCGGGGTTCCCAACTTTTTTGGGCACCAACGTTTCGGAACAATCAGACCCAACACCCATCAGATAGGCAAAAATCTAACAAGGGGAGACGCGGAGAGGGCGGCTATGGTCTTTCTTGCAGAGCCCAGCGCGTATGAGCATCCTGAAGCCAGAGAAGCACGGCAACGACTGCAGGATACCATGGACTTTGGGGAGGCTCTTGAAGGGTTTCCAAGATTCTTGAGGTATGAACGATTTATGCTCCGTCACCTAACAAGGTATCCAAGCGATTTTGTGGGCGCCTTCCGGACGTTGCCGCGTAGGCTCCGTAAACTCTTTGTTCAGGGCTACCAGTCCTATCTTTTCAACAGGTTCATCAGTGAACGGATGCAAAGAGGCATCCCCCTAGACGAACCGCAGGTTGGCGACTACACAATAAAACTTGACGAGCATGGATTGCCAACAGAAGAGTGGAGTCAAGCAACCGAAATGAACATTCAGACAGTAAAGGACGCCGTGAGGGAGGGAAAGCTGTGTGTTGCTGCGCCGCTCGTGGGTCCAGATTTGCCTCCATCCAAGGGGATACAGGGAGAAATAGAGCAGAAGATTCTTGAAGACGAAAATGTTGCTCCAGAAAACTTCAAGATTCCGTTCATGCCAGAAGCAACCGCAGAAGGCAGAGTAAGGGCTGTCTTGAATCCAGTCTGGAATCTACAGCAGGAAGAAATAGCCGAAGATAAAGAAAACGAGGGAAAACAGATGATGAAGCTAGGCTTCACACTGAACAGAGGGTCCTACGCCACTGTTGTTCTGCGAGAATTCATGAAGTCCCAGAACCTGATAGAAGCAGGATACTAACAACTGGCTACGGTGTTAGTCTGAATTGGTCTCTTGGGAAAAGCACTGCTTCTCTGATGTTTTTTATGCCTGTGAGAACCATGACTAGTCTTGCCAGACCTAGGCCCCAGCCCGCGTGTGGGGGCATGCCATAGTCGAAGGCTTGTAGATGTGTTTTGAAGGATTCTTTGCTTAGTCCCTGCTCAGCGAGCCGTTTCATTAGCAGCTCTTTGCAGTGGATACGTGTTCCGCCTGAAGAGAGTTCTACCCAGTGCCACATCAGGTCGAAGCTTTCGCTCAGTTCCGGGTTGTCGTCCCTTGGCTGGATGTAGAAGGCTTTGGTTTTGGTTGGCCAGTCAGTGATGAAGTAATAGTATGGATGAAGTTTTCCGAGAGTTCTGTATGCGGTGGTGGGGATGTCTTCGCCCCAGTTTATGTGGATTTTGTTTGCTTCCAGCTCCTCCAAAATCTTGCTGTAAGTCAGACGCTTGAAGGGAACCTCCGGCACCTTAATCTTGTGCTTCAGAAGCTTCAGTTCCCGTTCACAGTTCTCCGCCACATACTTGCAGACGTAATGAATGAGTTCTTCAAGAACTTTCATGACATCCTCTGCTGTTGCGAAAGCCTGCTCTATGTCAACGGAGATGAATTCGCTTAGGTGACGGCGAGTATGCGACTCCTCGGCTCTGAAGAAGGGACCAATCTCGAAGACCTTCTCGAAATCCAGAACCAGCTGCTCCTTGTAAAGCTGGGGACTCTGAGCCAGAAAAGCCTCCCGCGTAAAATATGCAACAGGAAACAGGGCAGAGCCGCCCTCAGTGGCGGACACAATAATTCGCGGCGTAAAAACTTCCATGAAACCATCCGTTGACAAGAAACCCCTGACAGCCTTAAGAGCGGCATGCTGAACCCTGAAGACAGCCTGATTTTCTTCCCGCCGCAAATCCAGTACGCGGGCATCAAGCCGCACATCAATCTCCGCCTTGGTCCGTCCAGTTATGTCAAGAGGCAGAGGCTGCTGTGATGTGCTGAATATCCGCATTTCGTTGGGAACTATTTCTGCTCCTCCTGGAGCCTTATCCATCTTTTTGACGGTTCCTTTGATGCCGAGGCTATATTGCTTCTGCAGCGACTCAGCCTTTTCCACGACATCCTTTGCGACTTTGTGCCTGTGGATTGTGATCTGCAGTTGTCCAGTTTTGTCCTGTAAGATAAGAAACCGTAAGCCGCCTAGGTCCCTGATTTCCTGAACCCA
>CAZJLG010000083.1:0-6213 GCA_964546665.1 uncultured Candidatus Bathyarchaeia archaeon | reverse complement strand
GGGTAGTCCACAGGTTGGGCAAATTTCAGCCATGTTACTCAACTAGAAAGGACACTGTTGCCATATATAAGATTTTCAATGCCTATGCGTTTGCCTGTTCCTGAAGCCTTCTTAGAACGTCAGATGCGCTGCCAAAGCAATTATGAACCTCTAAAACTTGGCTAAGTGCACCTGACAGCCACAAACCGCGGCGCTTCAGGTCACTTTGTATCTTCGATTACTATCATGGTTAGGGTTGACCTGACTTTGTCTAGACTTCGCAGATCCCATGTGACAATTTCTTCGAGTTTATCCATGGTCTCTGCCTTAACTTCGGCTACAATGTCATAGACTCCATAAACCATGTATGTCTCTGATACATTGTCGATTTTCTTCAGAGAATCTATAACACTGCTTACAGCACCCGCTTCAGTCGTTATCAAAACATACGCCATAGGCATAATACCCTCTCCAACTCTGTCTCCTTCGCTGTAACCACATTATCCCAAAATGAAGATAAATAGCTTACCCAACAACCAGTCAACTGAAGCCAGTCAACACCACTAACGCTTAAGCATATTAGGAGACTAATATTACTTCATTGTTGAAAAATAGCTTTTTTCTGAAAATTTCAGCTAATTGCAGCTTTAGGTGTATGTGTAGAATCCTTTGCCAGCTCTTTTGCCTGTCCAGCCCTTCTTCACGTAATGTTTGAGCAGCGAGGATGGTTTGTACAATTCTGTTTTGTGTTGCCTGTAGGCTGCTTCCAGCTTATCCAATATCTGGTCTAACCCTTTGTTGTCGGCGTATTCGCAGGGACCTGAAGCCCATCCGGTTCCCAGTTTCATCCCCAAATCTATACTCTCTGGCTCTGCAACATCCTCAAGAACCATCCACGCCGCCTCATTCACTGCGACAGCCCAAGACCGCTCAACATCATAGCATCCAACCAACTTAGAGGATATGGGTGGTCTGCCGTTTGTCCAGTCATAGAATCCTTTTCCCGTCTTCCGACCCAGCTTCCCAGCTTCCACCAGCGGCTCGGTAAGTTCTAGTCTGGGCTGGAATCTTTCGCCGTGGGCCTGATGCAGTATCTTGCTGACGTCATATTCGGTGTCTACGCCAACATAATCAACGAGTTCAAACCAGCCCATGGGAAAACCGCCACCGTATTTCACGGATGCATCTATCTCCTGCATGGAGGCTTCTCCCCGACTGTAAGTCCAGAACGCCTCGTTAAAGACTGCAACAAGAATTCTGCTGACGATAAAGCCTCTTGCGTCCTTTTTGCATAGTATCGGAGTTTTTCCAAGTTTTCTGCTGACAGCCATTATCGTGTCTATGGTTTCGCTGCTGGTGCCGTCGCCCTTAATCACCTCAATCAGCCTAGTCAGTTGTGGCGGGATGAACCAGTGCATTCCAGCAGTTTTTTCGGGTCTGCCTGTTGCTTTTCCCATCTCGGTTACGCTTAGTGTGGAGGTGTTACTTGCTATTATGGCGTGGGGTGACGCTGCTTCATCAATTTTCGCGAAGACCTGCTTCTTCAGGTCCATGTTTTCTGAGACAGACTCCACAACCAAATCGACAGCCGCCACGGCATTCCTGTATGATGTGGTTGTTCGGATTCTTGACAGAGCCGCTTCCGCCTCATCTCTGCCTATCGCAGCTTTTTCCACAAACTTGTTTAGGCTCCACTCTATCTCCTGAACCGCCTTCCTTAAGCTGCCTTTGCTTCGGCTCAGAAGATTCACGTCGTAACCGTTAACGGCGAAAGCTTGGGCTATTCCATGCCCCATCAACCCAGTTCCAACCACGGCTATCCGCCGTATCTCTTCGCCTGTCGTCTCCTTCACCCAATCTACACGGGAACAAACTCGTAACTTACTCTATCACCAGAAATAGCCTTAGCCACAAGCTTAACCTTCATGCCGACCTTCACATTTTCTCTTTCTATGCCCGTCAGCCAAGCCAAGGCTCTGACGCCCTCCCTGAGCCGGGCAATAGCAACAATATAGTCTGGCTCCTCCGAGAAGCTGGCAGGCTTCACGATTACCTGCGTGAAGGTTTCAATTTCGCCCTCTCCATCTAACTCGGTCCATTTCATGTCGGATGAGCCACAGTCTCCACAGTCGGCGACGGGAGGAAAATGCAGCTTTCCACACTTTTGGCATGTTGTGGCGTATATTTTTCCTTCTTTAAGTCCCTGCCAGAAGTTAGAGGTCCTGCTTATGGGCAGATTATAGGTTATCTGCAATGTTCTGGCGCTCTTCAATGCTAACGGTTTGTCCACGTTTTTCATCTCCGTAGTATAGTCACGTAGCAGTAGTGTCCTGTTCCGCCAGTGTTGTGGGCTAAGGCGGTGTAGTTTTTCATGGGAGCCTGCCTGCCGCTCGGCTTTATCTCTTCTCGTAGCTGCTTTGTTAATTCTGCAAGCATAGAGACGCCGGTGGTTCCTATAGGGTGACCTTTGGCTTTCAGTCCTCCATCAACGTTAACTGGGATTCTACCGCCCACCTCAGTTTCTCCTTCCCTAATCATTTTTGCTCCTTCACCTTTTTCACAAAAACCTAAATCCTCATACGCCATAATCTCGGCTATAGTGAAGCAATCATGAACCGATGCAACATCCACATCCTTCGGCGATACGCCAGCCAGCCTATACGCCATACGTGAAGCCTTTACAGAAGCCTCCAACCCCAAATAGTTCGCCCTTTTGGAGAGGCTAGCGGTATCTGACGAGAACCCAATACCATCTATCCACACTGGAGCTTCCACCCCCATCTCCTTTACCTTCGCTTCTGACGCCAACACCAAGGCTGCGGCGCCGTCTGTTATTGGGCAGCAATCATAAAGCTTCAAGGGCCACGCAATCACGCTGGAGTCCAGCACTTTTTGCAACGTTATTTCGTGTCGCAGATGAGCCAACGGATTCATGGCTCCATATTTGTGGTTTTTAACGGCAACCAAGGCAAGGTCCTCTTCTGTGGTGTCATAGGTTTTCATGTGCTGGACTGCATGAACGGCATAGTAAGCTGGGAAGGTCATGCCGAAGTTTTCGAACTCCCAGAGGTAGTATCCTGCTCTGCCTATCATCTCCATTATCGTTGGGGTGTCGATTTGCTTCATTTTTTCGACTCCAACAACCAATGCTGTGTCCACTTGACCGCTCCTAATGGCAGAGTAGGCGTTAAGGACGGCGGCGCTTCCCGACGCACAGGCTGCCTCGCATCGAACCAAGCCTGCTCCGGTTAGTCCGCAGTATTCTGCTATGACAACGGCGGGTAATGGCTCCTCGGACCAGACGCCCATCGTGCCTACAGCCATGTATGGTATTTCTCTGGCTGCTAATCCAGAACTTTCTAGGGATGGGTGGACAGCCTCGAAGGAAAGCTCGGAGAGGTTAACGTCTGACCTGTCCCCGAATCTGCTGTGCCCCACTCCGATAATGGCTACTTTGTTCGTGATTTATCCCTGCCGAACCATGCTGCTAATCTGACATAACTACGCTTTTGTGGCAAGTGAATAACACTTGTTAAAGCTGTAGGTTACGTTAACACAGGGAAAAAGGGCTATCCTAAAAACCTTTTTTGTTTTACAAAAAGAAGA
The DNA here is from genome assembly GCA_964546665.1 of uncultured Candidatus Bathyarchaeia archaeon. Taxonomy (GTDB): domain Archaea; phylum Thermoproteota; class Bathyarchaeia; order Bathyarchaeales; family Bathyarchaeaceae; genus Bathyarchaeum. The sequence continues at coordinate 2,628 of CAZJLG010000083.1, read as the reverse complement.
GAGGGCTGTTTATCTTAACCTGTCACTGTGGGCTTTTCTCTAGTTAGTTCATAGCATTCTAGACAATCTATCTCGCAATTGGACAAAACATATCCTTTGGAAGAGGGATTGATGATTGTACCTATTTTCCATGCTCCCTTTGAACCTCTTTTGTCCCTGTTTTTCCATGTGAGGTTCTTGCCACAGATCATGCATTTTCCTCTAGTTCTGTCCCACACTTCTTCTATGACATTATTTTGAAACAACTTTTTTCTCCACGAGTGTGCTCGCATCAGGTGAGAGATTCAGTATTTTTTAGAATTAAGTTTTTTTGAAAAAAGTTCTTTCGCATTTAGCAAAATTTTTTTTGCAACAAAAAAGAGACAAAACCAGAAAAACAATACAATTTATGTCTTCACTTAAATTAATCAAAAGGAAAGAAAATTTTAATCATGTTAAAAATAATGGGATTGAAATGACTAGGGTTTCTTCCATTAATTCCGCATTCTTTTGTTTCTTTGATCCAAGAACGACTCAATCCTCTCTTTTGTTTCCTTTTCCGAGAATAATTGAGCAAAAAGTTCCGTTTCCTTCTTTAATCCAGACTCCAGCAGGTTTTGGGTTACAGAATTTATGGCACGCTTCGCCTGCCTAAGTGCTGCTGGCTCCCATTCACATAATCTCTGAGCCAGTTCCTCTGCTTCTGCTTTCAGCCTGTTCTGGGGGACAACTTTATCCACTAGACCCAACTCAAGTGCCTCCTCAGCTTTCACCCTGTCGCCAAGGATTATCAACCGTTTAGCTGCTGCAGCTCCAGCAGTCCATGTGAGTCTCTGTGTTCCGCCCCATCCAGGAATTATGCCAAGCTTCATCTCTGGAAATCCCAGCTCCGCATTACTGGAAGTAAGCCTGAAGTCACATGCGAGCGCAAGTTCTAGTCCGCCGCCTAGGGCGTAGCCATTAATTGCCGCTACTACTGGCTTAGACAGGGCTTGCACTTGGGCGAAGACATGTTGTCCTTTTTTGGAGAATTCTGCCGCGGTTTCTTGTGTAAGTTGCGGGAATTCTGTGATGTCGGCTCCTGCGCTGAAGGCTTTTGCGCCTTCGCCCGTGATTATGATGCATCTGACGTCAGGGTCTCTTTCTATGGTGTCCAGCGCTTCTGATAGTTCCTGAAGCATGATGGCGTTTATGGCGTTCATTTTTTGTGGTCTGTTCAGCGTTATCCATGCTGTTTTCTGTTTTTTTCTAAGATTTATTGTGGTGTAGATTTTGGACATTGTTGGATGCCTCATTTCAATATAGGCTGGTTAACTGTTTTAGGATGGCTAATCTTTGAATTTCTGATGTTCCCTCGTAGATTTCGGTTACTCTTGCGTCCCTGTAAAATCTTTCAGCCATGTACTTGCCCAGGTACCCGTAGCCGCCCAAAGTTTGGATCGCCCAATCCGTTGCCCTAACTGCAACATCGGCTGCGTACAGCTTCGCCATAGACGTTAACATCGAATCAGCGCTGTTCTGGTCAATGGTCCACGCCGCCCTGTAAGTTAACAACCTCGCCGCCTCGATTTCGGAGGCAACCTGCGCTAGTTTGGCGCCTATCTGCTGATACCTGATTATAGGCTTCCCCGCGGATTCGCGTTGCTTGGCGTGTTTAAGGGCGATTTCGAGTGCTCCCTGTGCTGTTCCCACTGCCTGAGCCGCAATGAGTGTTCTGCTTACTGTAAAAAATTCCATAGAATGGCTGAATCCGTTATCTTGTTCGCCTACGATGCTGCTGGCGTTTACTTTCACGTCCTTGAAGGTGATTTCTCCTGTTGTTACACATCGTATTCCCATCTTGTCAGACAATTGTGTAACTGTCAGTCCCGGCGACCCTTTGTCAACAATAAAGAGAGATTGGCTTTTGCGCGGTTTGTCTCTGCTTCCTGTCTGGCACAGAACCACGATAAAGTCTGCCAGAGGCGCGTTTGTTATGAGAGTTTTTGTTCCATTTATTAGCCATCCATTTCCATGCCTAATTGCCGTGGTGTCAACTGTTGTTATGTCTGTTCCTCGTTTTGGTTCCGTGAAGGCGGCAGCAGATATGCTGTCTCCGCGGCATAGGGATGGAAGATAGTTGAATTTTTGTTCTTCTGTTCCATTATGGAGAATCAAGTCGCTTCCGAAGGTTCCGATCATGCATGCCAGCCCCAAAGACGAATCTGCTCGGCACATCTCCTCCATGGCTAAGCAAGCGGCTAGGTATCCCTGTCCTCCGCCTCCATACTTTTCAGGAATAAACAAACTAGAAAACCGTTGCTCTGCAGCCTTCCTGTAGAGTTCCAGCGGAAACATTTCTTTCCTGTCCAGCTCCAACGCAACATCAGGATTGAATTCTTTTTCGCAGAAAGATCTCACAAAATTTTGCAGTTTCAGCTGCTGCTCGGTTAGCCTGAAATCCATCAGAATTCACCAACAGAATATCTGAAGGGATTCAGAAGATAAAACTGTTCTCAAATCTGGTTATCGGTCTTGGTACATCTTGTCTAGCGTTATTTTTAGTTGCTGTATCTCTTTTTCTAGGTCGTTTACTTTGGCTTGGAGGTTGTTGAATGCTTCCGTGAATCTGACCTGATTTTCGAAGGCTGTGATGATGTCGTTTCCATG
>CAZJLG010000082.1:0-6221 GCA_964546665.1 uncultured Candidatus Bathyarchaeia archaeon | reverse complement strand
ACAAAACCAACTATTTCGAACAGCAACCAAAAATATTTGAGCGAGCTTCGAGGCTGCTACTGTCATCGCCGTAAGGGTTTAATGCTACAGCAGTGGAGCGAAAGAGCCGAGCGAAGCGAGGCGATAGAGCACCAATATAGGATTAGACAGTGAAAGTAATGATGACTGGGAGCTCATTTCCTCTTTCTGAAGAGTTTGACGCCTTCCATTTCTGTGACATATTCAAAACCGCATTCGATTAGATTTTGAGCCTCTTGGATTGTTTTAGCTAGAGCTGAATTGTATTCGTCATTTGAGTATTGAAATATTGAATCCTCAATGTTTATGTATAATTGGGTTGATAAAACTGATTTGTGCCCTAAGATTTTTTTAACGTGCATTATACTTCTGGTTTTGTGGTATTCCATCGTTCCTTTCCAATGGCGGAAGGTGTGAAATGTAATTTTTTTTAGTCGTGGGTTTTGTAGTTTTTTGGCTGTTTTGTTTCGCATTTTGCGGAAGCTTTCTCTTAATGCTTTCCTTGACGGAGGTTGAAATACATATTCCGATTTTCTTTCAAGTTTATTGAGCATGTTTAAGAGTTGGTGACTCAAAGGTAGGAATCTTGCGTTACTGTGTTTTTCTGGCGTGATATGGACTATGCGTCTTTCAAAGTCTATGTCCAACCATTTTATTTGGGTTGCTTCACCTATTCTAGCTCCTGTTTCTTTAAGGAATTGCAAAAGACAGGAGATTATTCTTCGTGGTGTGGCTGATATTAAGGCGTCAAGTTCTTCCTCAGTCGGTATGAATGGAAATCTGTCGGGTGGTCTGTAAATTGGTTTTTTCCATTCTTTCCCCAAAAATTTTACAAAGTTATTCAGCATGTCTGAAACTGTTTTCTTTGTTCTTATACTCCAATTTTGTTTAGCGATAGTTACCTTTAGTTCTTCAGGTTCTCTTATGTCACATAGTCTTGAAAGCGTTTTTAGCCTTTGCATGGTTGTTCTTATTGTGGATTCTGAATAACCGTTCTTTTTCTGTTCCCATGCATAAGCAAAGATTAAATCTTTGATTGTTGTCTTGGGGGTTGTGATTTCAATTTGATTCATAGTTCTATTTCTCCTGAAAGAGAGGCAAGTTACTCCGAGTGGGTGGCGGGTTGCCTAGAACTCGCCATCCTATTCGAGGTCAGTGGATATCCGAAGCCCGGAAACATCCACAGGACAGCAGACTTTCCAGAAACCACCTTTGAGCACTATCTTGCATCTTCAGTTGCGATAGCGCCGTCGTTTAAGAGGGCAGCTGAGCAGGGAATCAGAGTTTCAGAGGGACAGATAGAGGCTTCAGAGGTGGGCATCGGCTACATCATCAAAGACGGCGTTGACCGCATGCTTGAGAGCCAAAGCGGCGGCAACACTCTGCTGGGGGCAGTAATTTTGCTTGCGCCCATAGCGGCTGCGGCGGGAATGATAAGCACCAGCTTCTCTTTGACTAAGCTTAGAAAAAACATTAAGGTAGTTGTTGAAGCGACGACTCCAGAGGATGCCGTGAACGTTTACGATGCGATAGCCCTCGTTAATCCTGGAGGCTTGAACAAGTCCAAGAAACTGGACGTGAATGACCCCGCCTCAAAGAAAAAAATCTTGGACGAGGGCATTACCCTGTTTGACACCTTCGAGATTGCCAGCACATATGATTCTATTGCCTCTGAGTGGGTCAACAATTATCCCATAACCTTCGATCTGGGTTACCCCTATTTCGTGAAGCAGCTCGAGAAGACAGGAGACATTAACACAGCTACTGTTCATTCTTTTCTGAAGATTCTCGCAGAAGTCCCGGACACCTTTATCTCAAGAAAGGTGGGTCAATCCAAGGCGGAAAGCATCTCAGCTGAGGCAGGACAGGTGCTACAGGAGGGCGGATTAACAACGCCTCTGGGAAGGAGCCTGCTTGACAAGCTTGACGCTAGACTAAGAGATAAAAAGCATGACTTGAGCCCAGGAACAACTGCAGACATAACCGAGGCAGTGTTAGCTCTCAACAATCTGAACGGATACAGACCATAACATTTACAGCAGTTTTCTTTTGGTTGCTTCCACTAAGCCCATGGGTCCAGTCATCATCACGTCGCCTGCCGGAGTCGCAAAATGGACCGGAAAACCTGCTTTGGCTAACAAGCTTCTGTTAGGTCCAGTTACTACCACTTTTTCGATTTCATTGAATCCAGGCGGCTTTTTCAGATAGAACATTCCGTGCCCATTGTCGCCGAAAACAGCATCATCGCTGAGTTTTCCGTCTGCAAAATCCCTCAGAAGCTTCTCCATCTTTTCTGGAGTAAGCAACCTTGTGTGATGCTCCAGCACTGCAGTGACTTCGCCTCCTGAAATGATGGCTGCCATACTGTGCCCATTGCCTACATTAACGGCAAGAATTGGGTCAGCATCCGCTACCGCTGGGTCCATCAGGCAACCAAGTATCGCATCCGGGGAAGTGTCCATAACCAGCACCTGTGCCTTCGGAAGCTGCCGTTTCGAGGCGCGCACTGCAGATTTCATTCTTGGATAATAGGGAGGAATCTCGTTTTCCTTGAAGGCGAATGCTTCAGGCTTGGGATTCTTTTTTAGCAGTTCCCTCATTTTGTTGATGCGAAACCGTCTGTTGGTCATTTCTTCGGGGAAAACTCCGTGGTCCTGAACTGCAAGGGCAACAAAGTCTACGTCTGAGAGGGGTTCTCCAAAAGACTTCAATAAGCAACGTAGTTTGTTGATGTTCACTTCTTCAAGGACAATTGTTTCTCCTTGGAAGTTTTCTGTTCCAGAAACTTGGACGACTTCTATGCCCATTTCTTTGACTTGATTCAGATTATTTCTTACAGTGTATGCCGCATTTTCTGTCATAAAGACTCTGAAGCCTGCCTCAACATGTCTCCTTAGGGCATGTGAAAGAACTCCTCCACCCACTGTGTCCCCTTTAACATAAAGGTCAACCCCTTGGCGAGTGGCATCTTTCACCTGCGCCGCAAAAACTTGACAGGGAGACGGAAGAACCATTTTTACGCAGTTCTCGATGCTCCGTTTCTCATCATCATAAAGCAGAACGTCTTCAGTTCCAGCGCCTATGTCTATTGCCAAAATCTTCATGAACTATTCCTCTTAACAATCTCAAACATGATGCCGATATTTATGTGACCTGTAAACGACCTGTTTCATGTGATTGCCTTTGAAATAGCTTTTGCCCGCACTGTCTGCCTGCTATGGTCTAATGATTCAGAATTTAAATCCATAATTCACAACACATATAACAAAATCTGGCAAATGAAAAACTGGGAAACCGTATGTCGAAGGTAATACGAAGGGCTAAATCACTCACCGTATTAAAGGGCAGCGTCGAAAAAGCAAAAACGCTTATTGCTCGAAAAGAAAAAACTGAAACCCAGAAACCAGTCACTGCCAAAAAAAACATCAGCAACGGAAATCCGGACACTCAATATAAATCAAAGTTGACGATATGCATCGAAATTCTCTGCACCTTAGTGCCTAATGGTCCCATGAAGTTGAGACAGCTAAGGGACAAGTTTGAAATGGACGAAGCCCGCCTGCAACCCCACCTGAGGCTACTATGGGATCGGGGTCTCGTCGAGGAAGAAGATTTTGGCGACGAGGAACCCTACTACGTGGTGACTGAAAGAGGCTTAAAGGTACTCAAGGTTGTCAGCCCCCTCATCAAAGAGGCACACAAGCTCGAGATGCGCAATTTTGAAGCAATCTCAAGTGTACTTTCAGGAGCAGGCTACGCCTAGAGCCGTCAAGCCCAGAAGTTAGTGCACAAAAGGATTAGAATTAGTGCTTCACAAAATCCAATACGCAACGTTCTGATTTGCCACATTTCTGAAACAGGAGCGTAAACTTCATATTTTCTGCCAGCTCCGATGCCCACACCTGATATTCTGTGCCGCAAATCGTTTTTCCAACTTTTTCTGCAAGATGCTCTCGCCCAGTTTTTATCATCAAATTATGCCAAGGACAATCGGTGACGGATATTTGGAACCCGTTTTCGGTCTTTTCTGCCGTAAATTTGAAGCCTTCCAACTCAAGCTTTGTTTCAATGCCTTCAAGAAGCGCATCTGAACCCTCTTTGAGCCCCAAAAACTGTTTCATCATCCTAGCCTGAATCTTAGGCATCACCTTCCAGACTTCATTATCAACTTCTAAGGCAGCATCAAATCCGTATTTTTCCTCAACCTTCATGAACCATAATCCATCCGCAGCCTTGTAGCTGCGACTAAAATACTCGGCAATCTGCTGTGAAGTCAACTCAGTCATGCAATCCACATTCAGTCATAAATAGTTAACATGTAGATTAGACTTTTCTAAAGAGCATACGAACTGTGTATGCGTTAGTTGGTTCTGTTCATTTCGGGTCTCTTAGCGTGGATTGATGCAACGGTTGCTCCAACCTGATTTTCGTCAACTAACAAGATAATCTGGGATGTATGCGGCGCAAAGATTCCACGTTTAATGTTTATGTGAGGTATCGCCCCAATAGCAATCGATGCAACCCCAGACGAGTACTTCATGCCGTCTCCGATAAGGGTGACAACGCCAACACCATACTCTATCGTTAACTCCTCGTCAAAGCCTTTAAGCCGCTCATCATTCTTTCTCAAAAACTCTGAATCCAAAAACAGAAAATCTCGGATTCTTTTCCCTGTTTCAAAGGTTTCAGTGCCCAAATCCAGAAAATCGTTACGGTTTTCCCAGATTCTCAAAGCATCCTCAAAGGACCTGCTGTTTTTGTCGTCCATCGAAAGAATTGCGCAGCCCGTTTTTCCGGTAACACATTTCACTGTCTGCTCATCATCGCTTTCAGGATGAATCATCGTATACTCTTCAGGCTTAACCATCGACATAACCTTGATTGGCTGCCCAAACTGTTTTGCCATCGAGATTGCTTCGCCTTGAACAATCTTCATTCCCATCAATGACGCCTTATGCGCCTCATTATAGGTTAAAGAGGCGAGATGCTCAGTTGTCTGACCTGCAACCATCTTTGGGTCAGCGCTTTGAACGGGCAGCTCCTTGAAGAGAATCGTTTCAACCTTGTATTTTCGTTTCAGTAAGCATGAGACAAAAACTGCTGAAAGGTCAGAGCCGCCTCTTCCAAGGATTGTCTCTAAGCCGTCGCTGGTTATTCCAAGAAAGCCGCCTAAAACAACAGTTTTTCCTGCTTCAAGCGCTTTGATGAGGGCTTCAGTTCTGTTTTTGCTCAGCTCCAGAGATGGGGTAGAATTTTCGAAGTTGTCGTCGGTTACGATAGGCCATTCGTCTTTGATAACGTGACAAGAGTCAATGCCGCTGCTTTTTATGATGTAATCCATCAGCACAGAAGTTGGAAGTTCTCCGCCGTGGGTAAGAAATTTTGCTTTAACGGTTCCGTGAAACCGTTTATTTATCAAAACCGTGGATTCTTCTAGTTGACGGCGATACTCTGACAGGTCATCAAGAGCCTGCTTCACGTACTTGCCTTTGACATGCTTTTTTGCCAAGCGCTCATACACGTCAAATACGGAATCTACGGGAAGCTGTTCAGATTGCGTATATGATTCGCCGATTGCAATTAGCTTGTCTGTGAAGCCGTTTGGCGCAGAAAAAACAACTATTGGACCATAATCGCTTTGGTTCTTAAGATGTGTTATGTGGTCTAGAATGGCGGGTATGTTTTCTCCTTCATCACTCAGTAGACTTCCGCCAAATTTTACAACAGAAAGCGTTTTTATGTTTTCCACCCTCATACTCAGCCATACAGGAAACACAGACCATTTTAAGCCTTTTTATGCGGCACAAAACTGTTCAATCTTTTTTATCAGACCGAATCTTGTACGCCAACCCCGAAAACATAGCCACATCCTTGCCCTCTTTCTTGACTACTACACTGCACAGCGCCAAAGTTTTTCCATCCGAAACCGTTGTTGCCTCAGCAGTCAAAACGTCGCCCTCCAAAGTTGGACGCAAATAGTTGATGCTGACTTGAACCGCAACAGCTTTGCTGTCACCAAAATTTACTGCTTCAGCAAAGGCGCAGTCAGCCAAAGAAAACAGCACGCCCCCATGAGTGTAGCCTACAGCGTTGGTGTGTTTTTTTGTGATTTCAAGGGACATTTTTGCGTAGCCGTCTCTTACTTCGTGAACTTTGATTCCCAGAAGTTCTCTGAAATAGTCGGTTCCCTGCAAGGTTACTCA
>CAZJLG010000081.1:0-6355 GCA_964546665.1 uncultured Candidatus Bathyarchaeia archaeon | reverse complement strand
GAAAAAGCCTTGAAAGAAAACGTAACCCCTAACAGCGCTCCTTTTTCTTTTGTGGTCCAGATTTTCTGTGGGCTAATTTTTAACGTGTTTTCTTATGAAGAGCAGAAGCGATGAGAAGAACAACGCCGACAATAAGGGCAGCAGCTGCGACGGCAAATATTCAATCATGAATCCCCCTGCAATCGGCGTGATGATCTGAGCTAAACTAGTCAAGGAATTGTTGACTCCCAGCACTGTTGCGGTCTCCTTTTTTGGTACACTGTTTGTCAGTCTGCTCGTTAAAATGGGTCTGCTGACTCCGGTGCCATAGGCAATAAAGATTAAGGGAACAAAAACTATCAGAAAATCTGCAGAAAAGACAAGACCAACCATCGAAACGATCATAGCGACGATGCCTGTTTTCAGCATACCGCCTTCGCCCAGGGCTCGCAGGAGACGGGCAATCAAAAATGTTTGAATGGCAACTCTTAGTACGCCGATCCATGCCATGTAAAAGCCGACTTGGTCTGCAGTAACGTGAACTTGGGCTTCTGCCAGTAAACTGAAGTTGGAAATGAAGAGAAAGAATCCTGTGTTGAAGATAAAGAACATGAGCAGAATGTTTCTAATCTGTGCGGTTTCTGCAAACTGTATAGCATCTTTAACGGGAAGGATGTCGTTGAAACGGAGAGATAGTTTGTTAGATTTTTCAGTTACTGATTCGGGAAGGAAAAAGATAACCAGAACAACCGAAATCAGGGTTATGGCTGCTGCAAAAAACATTGGAACCGAATAATCGATTCTGGAGAGAACACCGCCAATAAAGGGACCAAATATCAGGCCGGCGCCAAATACTCCGCTGGAGTATCCGTAAACCCGTGTTCGATGCTCCGGTTCAGTGATGTCGCTGATGTAGGCTTGGCTGACAGTCATGTTGCTTCCCAGCAGCCCATCAATTAGGCGTGACATAATCAGCAGAATAACACTTGTGGCAAAGCCAAGAAGCAGAAAACCAGCGAAGGTGCTTAGCTGACTTAAGAGGAACAGGGGTCTTCTTCCGAAACGGTCACTCAGCTTACCCGTTATTGGGCTGGCGAAGAGTTGGCAAAAACTGAACACGCTGGCGATGAGCCCTATCTGTATTGGAGTTAACCCAAGCGATAAGCCTAGAAAGGGGACCAGCGGCAGCACCATGCTGAAGCCAAGCACTTCTGTGAATATTATCAGGAATACAACGTAAAGACGCTTGTCAAACACGAAGTTGTCTGCTGCATTGTGCTTTTCGTTGGTTTCCAAAAAGTTCGACCTCTACATGGATTATCAAATGGATAAGTTAATGCTTCAAGATTCTGTTTCAAATCCTTTGAGATACGTAAAAACATTTCTATTACGATTCCTGAATTCAAAAGAACCATCTGAGGCTACGTACCTAGCCTTTGTGACCGAGTTCTAGTTCTCAGGCACCGGTTTATACCAAGCGTCAGGAGTTTGATACTTAACAAAGGGATTGCGTGTCTTTTCATTCTTGGGCATGTTCTGGTCAATCTTTTCTTTAATGTCCTCTAAGAGTGCTGTGTGCTCTTCTGCCAGTTGAGCAGCATACATAATTTGTTCGTCGTATTCTTTCGAGGAGCCTTTATGTCTGAAAGAACTGTTTTGTTCGAGAATTCTTCAAAAAGTTAACCATTCTTCCGTTCCATATTCCCCAAGCAATAAAGAAGATTGCCAAGGTCATCTGCACAAGCCTTTTTGTTAGGCACACTAGCATACCCAACTTTGCTCACAAAAGTTCCTATAAACAATTTATGGATTCCAAAAAATGATTTTAAAACTTGAGCACACAGGTCGAGAGGCGGTTATCTGGATGGCTTCAAGGTAATTGTCAAGGTGTTTGTTGTGTGTTCTACGTTTGCTTCCAGGTCTTCGCCTATGAAGGGCTGGAGCAGGTCATGGAATTCTTTGGGTATGGCTAGGCTGTAGACTGGGTACTCGTATTCTGCTTTGCCGTAGTAACGTTTCTTGACGAGCCGCTTCTGTATCTTTACCATAACCAGCAGGGTTATCGATTATCGGCTAAAAGGGCTTCTAGCCAACAAACACTCTAGTCTCGGTGAGAGGTGACCGAAAATAAACTAAACAAAACCATGTTTGGTCAATAAAGGTTGGCTGTTTCAAGTGCTGATTTTATCTTTTAACATTTCCAGCCAATCATAGTTTCTGGTGTGCCAAGTTGCCGTGGGACCAAACTCAAAACTTCATCCGTTCAGGACACAGGAAACCTGAAGAATTTGACCCAGAAACCCTCAAAACCATAACCTTCAGCGAAGAAGAGGGAATCCAGGCCATCATCGCCAAACCCTGGAACAAACAATCAACCGAGGTGGTAAGTTATCTTTTCAGCAAAGAGAAAGGCTGGACCACAGAAAAAGCACAAGAATGGTTCAAGGAGCACGAAAAGGAAGCCAAGGAGTCCTTCAGTTGGTCAGGCACAATACGGAACATTCCGCAGACAGGAAACCTGATTCGAGGCAAAGCCCTGCACCCAATCAGAACAGTCCACCCCCAGGAATGGCCCCAAGTAAGAGAGTACCTTGAAGAGGAACTGCAAAAAAGTGCTCACACCCTAGCTGGCACACCACTAATCCTCGATCATCAGAAGCCACTGCAAGGCAAGGTTTTGGGGGCAGAATACGAGAACGGAGCCATCGAATACGTAGCCCAACTCGACGACCCTGCCCTAACCAGACAAATCGCAGACGGCGCAATAAAGCACTGCAGCGTAGAATTCGAATGGAAAACCCTAGAAAAACTCAACGGCTTAGCCCCAAGAGGCATCAAATTCACTGGACTGTCACTGCTGAAAGATTACGAGCCCGGAGACCCCAAAACAACCGTGGAACTCTGGGAGGCAATAATCAAAAAACTCAAAGAATCAAAAGGGAAGGAGCAGGCTTCGCTCCAACAGTTCATTTTTCATCAGATAAGTGAGCCCGCAGCCTTCATGGAAGAGCACTTCCAGACGGTTTGGCTAGACCAGACCAACGGCATACAGGGCATCTATGGGCTACTGCGCGAAAAACCCGAAAGCCCTCAGCTTATGGCGCTGCTTTTCATGAAAAACGCGGGCTGGACACTGGACAAGGCAGAGGAGTGGCTCAGCAACCATCCCCAATACACTCAAGCACAGCCCCCTCAGCCTCAGCTAGAACCTGAACCCCCAAAACCGCTGGGCGAAGCAATAATCGCTTCTACAGAGCCCCATCACTCTGACTTGATACCCCGAAAGGAGGTTCTGAGCCTCTTGCCTGAAGACTGGATAGTCAGGGCATGGAGCATTGGACCTCAACTGCTTGTGCGGCAGCTGCGGCACAGGCTCACTTCACAGTCAACAGACTTGACCGGGAGTAGGCAAGGATGAACTTGACGAAACCGCAACAAAACTGGAGGAAGAAACGTGACTGACCTATGGCCTGACGCAGAAACAGGAGAAATGATAAGCGACGGAACAGTGCTCAGCTTCGAAGCCGCCTCAACCATAACCAAAGGCGACCTCGTTTACCTGAGTGCCGACATGACAGTCAGCAAATGCACTGCAGCAACACAGTACGCCCTCGGAGTTGCCATATCCACAGTTGAGAGCGGAGAAGTTTGCTCAGTCTGCACCCGCGGAGTAGTCAAAGTAACAGCAGGCGAAACCATAAACAGAGGTGAAGCAGTGCAAACAGACGCAAATGCCCAAGCCATCACACTGGCTGACGGCTCAGCAACCTACGATGAAACAGAGCTTCCAGACAGAATCGCCAGAAAAGTCGGAGTAGCCCTGCAAACCTTTGCCAGCGGCGACACCGGACTAATCCACGTATCCAAAGCCTAAAAGGAGGACAAGAAGTTGCCGAAACTTTTTGAAGCAATAAAAGAAGACCCCGAATACCAGCCCATCCTACCTGAACTGTTGGAACGAGCCAAATCGAACCTCATGGTCAACGCGGTAATGAGGGAAGCTCTTCTCAGCGACACCGCCAACGCATTGGGAAAAATGCATGACGTTGTTGTTGACGCAGCCAAACCAGCCCTCATCGGACGCGAAATCATCTGGGTCCTACCTACCACCGAAACTCTGGTCCGATTCCCAAAAGCAAAACTTGGCAAAGCCCACAGAACAGCCGAACTCTCGCAAGTATGGATCACCCAAGAAAAATACGACACCGTGGACATCAAAGCTGACATGGAAATCAAAGCTGGAGCCGAATACTCCAAAAAATTCTTCGAAGACGCAGCCTGGGGCGTAATGGAACGCCAAACAGCCGAGGTGGGCAGAGCAATCGCAGAACTGGAAACCGAAAAAGTCCTAGCAACATACGATGACATAGACGCGGGCGACTTGGCAGGAGCAAGCGAATACAACGGCTCCGGAACCCTAGACTGGGCAGGGCTGGTTGGATTCTGGAACAGAGTCAAAGCAGAAAACTTCAACGCCAAAGTCTTGGTTATCAACCCTGCGCAGTTGGCTGACCTATGGCAGCAGGACCAGTTCATCCACAGCTTCTACTTCGGAGGCATGGCTGACATACGCAGAGGAATCCTAGGAGAAACCTATCTTGGAATGAAGATTGTTGTCAGCACCAAAGTAACTGCTGGAACAGTCTACTGCGTAGACACTGACGTTGCCGCGGTTATGCTTCTGCGAAGAGACATACTGACCGAGCCCTTTGAGAACCCTAAACAGGATAGATACGGCATCGCAGCCTCAGAGCGTATCGGTCTCGGCGTACTACGGAGCAAGGGTGTAGCAAGAGGAACAGGCTGGTAAACTGGTCTGCAAATTCCTTGACCCAACCTTCCCCCTTTTTTGGTGAAAAACATGAGTGAAATTAACTGGGGCAACTACGCTGACGCCTACCGGGCAATCCACGATGCAATGCATGGAATCCGAACCGCACACAGCATCTCTGTCACCCGCAATCAGGCAGGCTATATCACAGAAATTGTGGTCACCCACGGCTCAGTAACGAAGACCATCACGATAACGCGGAACCCAGCTAATTTCATTGAAGAAATCCAAGAAAACATCTCATAAAACAGAATGGAGGAAACAGAAAAGATGGTTGCAACAGTAAATGTGCAGCAGGCAGTTGGCGGCTCAGACGGCAGCCCAGACACATACAACAACGTAGCCACAAGCACCAGACTGCAGACAAAAGACCAGTTTGCTCCCGCAGACATAAGCTACCCTATTCCGATACCAGTCAGCGGCTTCAAGTACAGCTACTGGATTCACGTCTGCCTAGACCTAGCCGGAACCTTCACCACAATCAACAATGTGCGCTTCTACTCTGATGGCACGGTAGGCTGGAACTTTGGAACAGGAGGCGAACTGCGAAGAGGCAACAGAGACTCCGGCGACCACGGATGCCCCCTGCCCTCAGAGTATGACTTGGCAACTGGAACCGAAGGAGACACTGGAGACAGCATAGAAGACGGCAGCAACGGGCATGGCTACTATAATGGTCAGACAACCCCCACCGCGAATGTGGCTAATGACACAGAGGCTTCGCCCGCAACAATAGACTTAACTGACCATACCAGCGCAGAAAAAACTAAAGCCGTTGTTCTACAGTGCCGAGTGGCAAATGATGCTGTGCAGGGCGAACAGGCAGACGAAACGCTCAGCTTCAAATACGACGAAATCTAGGGAGGACAAAGATGCTCGGCTACCGTCCACTTGTTTATTTCTGGATAGCCGAGTACACTGACGGCTCTGCTTTGCCGCAGTTTGACCCGGAAACAGGCAGAGAAAACAGGTTCTCAGAGATTGACTACCAAAAGCTCCATCGTTTTGGTTGGTATCCATTCACTCCGAAGCTGGTTCAGAAGATACTGGAGGCAGAAGGGGTCGTGGTTGTTCCCTCCAAAAACAGATCATACACTGTAGCATTGGAGCGGGGTGATAAATTGGTGGCGCATAGAACTAATTCAATTAAGCTTTGGACACGTTCTGGCGGGGTTGAGCACGATGAGACTGTTTATGTTCTGGGAGTTAAGGGGAAAACAGTTTTTCATATAAACGAGAAAGGAGAAAAGTTCAGTTGAAGCTTCCTGTTTGGCTTTTGCATTTGCTTCCGATGTGGGAGTATATCTGTCCACGTTGTAACAAACCCGTGGATAAAAACAGCAGTAAATGCGTTCATTGTAGCGAAGTCTACGGTAGTCCGATTCGTGTTCCCCCGAAAATACTGAAAGACCCGAAGGCGCTAGAAGATTATGTTCACGAGCACATTTTTCCGAGAGTAAGCAAGGCACAACGGTATTATCTGGCACAATATTTCACCGAACTTTTTAATGACCACTTCGAAGATGACTTTAATCAGTGGACAAC
>CAZJLG010000080.1:0-6381 GCA_964546665.1 uncultured Candidatus Bathyarchaeia archaeon | reverse complement strand
CCTTGATGCCGCCAGCGTTGATGATTTTCTGTTCCTTTTCAAACCTAAACATTTTGTCTCACTTTTCATTTTTAATGCGGGAAATTTGCCGCTGAACTTACTTGCCGACAGCCTTCTTTGCTAGGACTACAGCATCATCTTTAGTCGCACCGAACAATGCGCCTATTTGGTCTGCGTCACTCTTGTCTACGGCTGCGCCACCGATCATGAGGGTGACTTTGCCTTTAAGTCCTGCAGCTTCGATAGCTGACATCAGTGCGGGTAGGTTGCTTTTGGCAGGTCCAGTGTTTACTGAAACTGCGATGATTTGTGCATTGTTTTCGACTGCTTTTTGGGCAAAGGAGAGTGCTGATGCTTTTCTTCCGACGTCAATGCATTTGAATTGTGCGCTTTTGAGTGCTTTTCGCACCATTTCTTTGGGGGTTAGGTGCATGTCGGGTTCGAGTGTTCCGATTACAACGGTTCCTATTGGGTTTGAGGGTTCAGGCGGTTCTTTTTCAACCATTGATTTTAACCAAGACATATAGATTCCTTCTTTTTTTCTCCAGTAGGTGTGGTTTTTATGGATAGCCCCGCGTATAAGCTTTTTGTTGTAAAAAGAAACCTAGTGAATGTTCTTTTTTGGGGCAGATTATTGAACAAACTTAAAAGACTACAGGTAGAAGATAGTTGTTCAGGGCAGAATATAGCCGCTTTGAAGGTGCTCTGGTTGGTAATCAAAGGTTTGAAGGGTCTGTTCGGTTTCTTGACGATTATGCCTGTTGGGATGGAATCAATCGAAACCATATCCAAATACTTTTTTCTTTGTCCCCTAGTGGGACTGGTCATAGGTGCTGTTGCTGGAGCAGTAGGCTTCGCATCAAACTATCTTTTGCCTGAACTTATGTCAGGTTTCCTTGTTTTGGTTAGCCTGCAGCTTCTAACAGGCTTTCACCATTTAGACGGACTTCTGGATTTGAGCGACGCAGCAATGGCAAGGGGCGACACCAAAAGAAGATTAGAGGTTATGCATGACATGTACACGGGCGCCGCGGCTATAGCATCTGGAGTAATTGTTCTTGTGTTAACGGGGCTAGCTTTCGGAAATTTTGCGTTTTTGGACATCCTGAAGGTGGCAGTGGTTGCTGAGGTTGTGGCTAAGGAGAGCATGGTTTTGACTGCCTACTTGGGAAAGAAGCCAGAGTATCAGGGAATGGGATATTTTGTGGTGGAGTCCATGGAGAAGAAGCATCTTAAGCTGGTTGCTTCTTTGATTTTGTGTTCGGTTGTGGGTTTTGTCTTGCTTGGGGTCTGTTTTGTGTGGGTTCTTGCTGCAATGGCGGTTGCTGTGGCGGTTATGACTAATTACTCTAACAAAACTTTGAAGTGTGTAACTGGCGACATTATGGGAGCCACCAACGAAATCAACAGGATGATAGCTCTAATCATGATGGTTGCCGTAATGGTTTAACAGGTGCTGCGGTTTTTCTGAAAAAGCTATTTTTCAACAATCATCTGCTATTAGGAGTCTAATATGATGGAGCGGCGGACGGGCGTTGGGAAAGCAATAAATTTTGTTCAACTGAAAAGAAGGTAGTCACACAAGTTTAGATGGTGGTTCAAGACGAATCGTAAAACAACTCTGCTGCTCCTGCTCATATTCAGTTTCGGGTTCCTGTGCAGAGTAGCGGTTATCTTCCATAACGAGTATCCGCCAAGCTCAGACATTGGCTTCCACGGCAGCATCATAAACCTAATACTGGACAGCGGAGAATTGCCCAGCTGGAATCCGTACCACATGGGAGGAGAACCTCTTGCAACGCCTCCGGGATTCCACTTCTTTGTGTCCACCCTGCTTCTCTTCTCGGGAATGCCGTTGCTCCTTGCTCAGTTGATTACTGCCATCTTCTTCAGTTCAATTATAGTTTTTCCTGCATATCTCGTATCCCGAAGGGTCTGGAGAAGCCATAATGCGGGTTTACTGGCAGCCTTTTTTGCTACCATTTCGGCGTTAAGTTATGAGATGCTGAGCTGGGGCGGATACACTAACGTGGTGTCTCTTGCTCTCATTGTGGTAATTTTCTATCTGTTTTTCAGGGACATCGAGCAGCCAAACCTGTTACATCTGCTGATGGGAGCCCTGCTTTTTGGAGCCCTAATCATAACTCACACCTTCAGCCTATCCGTCTTTTTCCCGATACTGGCACTATACTTTGTTTTTTTGCTGATAGCCAAAATCCGAAAACTCAAGAAAATAAAGTTCTTGGCTGCGTTGCGTTTCTTCGCTGTTTCAGGAGTGCTAGGAGTTTTGTTGGTGGCGCCGTGGGTGCTGAGGGTTTTCAGTTTCTATGTGGGCGCTTCGTCGGAGGGAAGCCTCTTTGGAGGAATGGATGCTAACAGAAACCTGATACTTGCAAACCGCGCCGTGGAACCCGTAATCTTGGCTCTGCTTATTGCTCTCATTCCAACAGTTTTGATGTTAAGGGCATCCAGAAAAAGATTCATTGACAGTGTGGGTCTGATGCTGATAGCATGGTTTATTGTGCCCACAGTTATGACTCAGGGCTACATTTTTGGCATATTCACTGACTACTCAAGATTCATGTACTTCATCGACTTTCCAGGAGTCATAATAATATCAGCAGGGCTATTCTACCTTTTCCGCTACACAACAATTGGAATCAACAGATTTGTTAACATAAAATGGCACAGAATCAAAAAGGCTCTTCCTGTAGTAGCCTCGACTGCAATCATCTTCATCTTCATTTTTGCTTCCCTATGGTCGGTCTTCCCAACCGACGCCATGCACAGAG
This sequence comes from uncultured Candidatus Bathyarchaeia archaeon, assembly GCA_964546665.1. Lineage (GTDB taxonomy): Archaea > Thermoproteota > Bathyarchaeia > Bathyarchaeales > Bathyarchaeaceae > Bathyarchaeum. The sequence continues at coordinate 3,589 of CAZJLG010000080.1, read as the reverse complement.
TGAACTGGTACACCACAATACAGCAGCCCGAAGCCACAGCACTAGATTGGATAAGAAATAATACCCCAGAAGATTCTGTTCTCGTCGCCGACCACCTTTACGGATGGTGGCTCTCCGGAATCGCAGAAAGAACCACCCTCAGCGCAGCAGGCTTAGAGTTCCTACTTTATGCTCATGAGGTGGAGGTTGCCAAAAATGCGCAGCTTCTCCTCGACACCAACTACTACATTGATAACGGTTTAATTCAGGTTCGAGACGATGGACCATATCTGTCAAGTTGCAACCCTGAATTCAGCATAGAAACAGAGAGTGGACAAGTTTATTCGCTGTTTGATTTCCAAGATAACGAAATTCGGTTGTATTACGAGTGGACTGACGATGAAGGAAACATAGTTGATGTAAACAGAGCACTAACAGACATGGAGATGGTTGAAGCCAATGTGCTAGTGGCAGATGAAAACTCGGCAAACTTGACCGTGATATTTGAGGATGAGCTTGCTGTAGTCAAAAAAATGGTGACAGTCTATCAGGGAGTAAGATTTGCTGAAATGTCATACAACATAGAAGTCAAAAGTTCCAGAACCAACCTCTTCAATATTCATCTTCCAATTTACGTCTCAGAAGGCAACATGACAATTGATTCATCGTTGTCAATGTTTGGATTTTATGACCCCTTCACGAGGATGTGCGGAGAGGTAATCTTCCAAGACGACATGCCAGCAGAGATTAACCCCATAATGAAAGATGCTCCACATCGGGTCGAGATGCTTTTCAGAGAGCCTTGGGAGCAGAACATACACATCAAAATGCTTGTCGGCGTCTTTGACGCACAAAATCTGAGTTACCCAGACCAAGTTGAAAATAGATACTACGCGTTTGCCCTTTTGCCAGAAAAAATTGTAACATCTAAGTCGCTCATGGCATGGGATTACAGGCAAATGCTGGAGGAATATGATGTTTCATATGTGGTGTGCAGAGACCAAGACACCTATGTGAGATTGTCGGCGGACCCCCAGTTTCGGAAGGTGTTTAGCGGCGGAGACGTCACAGTTTTTCAGGTAATAAAATAGAGAAGGTTCTAGGAACGTGGAGATTTCAAAGTTACATTTACGATAGATTCCACTAGCTCCTTTAGCTCATTAACAGTCACATGTTTCACCATACACAGCATCGCTCTCAACTCCGTTATAGTCCTTTAAGGTTGGGTAGAATTTAGTTCCATGGATTAGAACAAAGTGTTCTGGTTCGCGAACATTACCCAGTAGTGAAGTGCTACTGTTTCTTTGACAGTCTGAGAAGGATTTTAGAAACCAGCCGCTTTCGTTGCAGGTTTACCTCAAGGGTTCCATGGTGCATGCAGTCTAGGCAGATGTTGAAGTCGCAGGTTAAACCGTCATGAAAAACAAATTTGCATGGATACACAGCCTTAACCGAATCTCCGCAGCAATCACAGAACAGATGCGTCATGACTTCAACCTTACGAATCAAGAGACGACACATCTTAAAAGGGAAGTTTCTATCGCATGAATGCTAGAAAAATGGATGTATTTCCGAACACTGATATATTATGATATGGCTGAAGGAGCCTCAGATTGAAACTTGATGTTTTTATATGCTGACCCTATTAGTCATAATACATCATACGTTCCTTTGGAGGATAATCGGTGCAGAAGCTAAGACTATCCACTGTTGAACTGCTTTTTGTCCTAATAGCCTCCTCCACACTCTTCGCTGCCACATTTTATCAGATGTCCACAAGCGGCGTTCTCCCCGGCAACGACCCAGCCGTACACCTAGGAAAATCAATGATGATAGTGCGGGATAAGGGAGTCAGCTACAGCGAAGTATCATGGTACCCTCCCCTCTTCCACACCGTCGTAGCTATGCTCCAAATTTTTGCAGGAACACTAGACGTCATGGTTGCAGCCTTTCTCATAAAACTGCTCATTGCAACCCTTAACGTGCTAATCCTACTGATCACGTATCTGCTGACCAGAAAATTTTTTGGAACAGGCGCCGCAGTTGCCTCAGCCGTTTTCACGTTTCTGTCAATTCCACTTTTTGAGATGGTTTTCTGGGGAGGCTACGCAAACTTTCTGGGCTTAGCATACATTGCCTTAATATTCTACATACTAAACAAAGACTTCACCGTCTCCGTCAAAATAGTCCTCCTGTTTCTGGGAGCCGCCACAATCGGATTGACCCATCAACTAGTCACCTTCGTCTTTGTTCTGCTGTTTATTCCCGCCTTCTTAGTCAGCACTATCGGAGCAAAAAGAAGGCTTCTGATTTTCTTTGCTGTGTTTGTGGGCGGCGGCTTAGCACTGCTTGCTTGGTACGCGAGAATAATAATCGAATACGCAGACATGATTGTAGAGCACCTCTTCTTCTCGATGGAAGAAAATATCTATAACATCTCCGCAGTCACGTTTGATTCACTGCTCAAAAATTTTGGAGCAACCCTTTTCCTAGCTTCAGCAGGCATCCCCCTCATCTTCGTTTTGTTGAAGAAGAAAATAGTCTCCAAATCCTCACTGTTGATTATTTTTTGGTTTGCTGTTCCCTTCTTTTTGTCTCAGCTATACGTTTTCGAAGTTTACCTGCCATACCACCGTTTCGTCTACTTTCTTGCCACGCCAATAGCCATTCTTTCCGGCGTGACAGTATACTATATCACCAAAACTGCATATACGCTCCTACAATCGAAAGTAGGCCCAAAAATCGGAAAACAAAGCACCAGAGTGAAAGTTACAAAGATTTTCACAGCGGCAATAATCTTCGCTTTGTTCATTGTCCAAGCCTATTCTTTTATTCAAATAACCAAGGCTTATCCAGAGTTTTATGAGAGAGCGCCAATCGCCAGTTACAAGGCGGGAATTTGGGTGGAGCAGCATTCAGTTCCTGACGGCATCGTGATTACCACAAGAAGCCCAGGGTCATGGTTATACGTCTTTTCAGGTCACAACACAACACAGGAGACAGACCCGCTTTATTCAAGAAGCATAGTCGCCGAGGCAATACTGTACAGCTTTCACGAAATCGAAAACTCCAAAACCCTCACACGCGAGTTTGACCCAGTAAGCAGAAGCGCTGGTCAGGCAATTTATGCGTCAATTTTCAACATTTGGACTGAAGCTCTCGCAATCCCCAATGAAAGGGTGACTTTTGTATACCTTGATTCTCTCGGCGACGAAGTGCAGATTCCCCTCTCCGAGACTGCTGAAACAATTTACTGGAAACAGAACACCACTGAAAAGGCACAGCTGGTCTCCGAGTACGTCCACGAACTCTTTACTGTAGAAAAGATTGTCACCTTTTCAAGCAGCAGCTACGCCATTGACATCGAATGGAACGTCAAGGTCCACCAAAACCTGTCAGGAGTCGAACTGAAAATCGGCAACTACTTCGAGTTTACTCTCGACTTCTATGAGGCGCTTGTCCCCGGCGTTCTTGAATGGCAGAACCCCTGGGATAACGCCACCTACATAAACACACGCGAAAAATGGGCACTAGTAGAGGGGGCAGATTTGCTGTATGAAAATCTTGTGGCAGTGCTCGACACAGAAAACGGAATACTAGAAGCCTTCCA
>CAZJLG010000079.1:1280-6386 GCA_964546665.1 uncultured Candidatus Bathyarchaeia archaeon | reverse complement strand
AATTAGTTTTATTGCTTCTAGTTCACCCTCAGAAGCTGCGGCAAAACCAGCCTCTATGGCGTTGACTCCGAGCCGATCTAGGCTTTCGGCAATTCTAAGCTTTTTTTCGGGAGTTAAAGAAACTCCGGGAGTTTGTTCGCCGTCTCTGAGGGTGGTGTCAAAAATTTTTATCTCTTTGGGGAAGCTAGTGGATAAAGCGATCCCCCATTTTATGTCCCTCGAGAACCCAATGATCCCTCATGATTCATTCCTCGTTTCATCACAACAACTTAGGCGTGTATATAAAAGTTTTTCTATGTAGCCTTATAGTCTGTATTCATTCGAGCGTTCCGATAATGAGTGAAAAATAGCCTGAATTTTTTTGGGTAATACATGGTAGTCTCCCCAGAGAGGGACCAGGAGACAACAAGTCAACACGAAGAGCCTACAGAATGCTCAAAGATTTGCCAGAAAATCCGCGCATATTAGATGTTGGTTGTGGTCCGGGCATGCAAACAGTTGAGTTGGCAAAGCTGTCTGATGGGCAGATAGTTGCGCTGGATGTTCATGAGCACTTCTTGGAGCAACTTAGAGAAACTGCCAAAAAAAAGGTATCAACGCTAGAATCGAGGCAATGAAGGGTGACATGTGCAATCTGAAATTTGAAGATAACAACTTTGATGTCATTTGGTCTGAGGGCACAATCTTTGTAGTCGGCTTTGAGAAGGAGTTGAGGGAGTGGAGGCGGCTGCTGACTTCAAAGGGTTATGTTGTTGTTTCGGAGCTTTGTTGGCTAAAGCATGATGCTCCTAAAGAAGCTGAAGGTTACATGATGCAGATGTATCCAGTCATTAAAACAATTGAAGGAAACGTTGAAATTATCCGAAACAACGGATATCGGTTAGTCGGCTCTTTTGTTCTTCCCTCAAAGAGTTGGTGGGACAACTATTACACGCCAATAGAGGCGAAGCTTCCTTCCTTGAAGGCCAGATACAAAGATGATAAAGAAGCCTTACAGGTCATAGCTTATACAGAAACAGGAATTGAGATGTTCCGAAAATACTCAGATTACTACGGCTACGCCTTTTACATAATGCAAATCAGCTGACGCGTAACAGTTCACAGTTTTCCTATTTCTTCCGTGCACGCCTAATGACAAAAAATGCAGCTACAGATACGGCAACTACTACGGCGGCGAACACAACGATTTCTTCGGTCCAGCCAGGTCCTCCAATAAGGCTTGTGTTAACTGAAAAGCTAATTTGAACTTGTCTAGAATTGTTGGCGCCGTCTACGGCTACTATGTCCAGAACATGGCTTCCGTCGTTTGTTCCTATGAAGGTGTAGCTGGGGTTTGTTCCCGTGTTAATCCATGAACTGTCATCCAGCCTAACGCGGTAGTGGTCTATACTTGATGTTTCGTCTGCTCCACTCCATGATGCAGCAACCGTTGATGACCTGATTTCAGTTCCGTTGTTTGGAGACGTCTCTGAAATCGTTGGGGGTTCAGTATCCAACACTATCGTGTCGAAGTAGGTATCAGAGACTAACCCGATATGGTCCCTGACCTGGAAGTTAACAATCTTTGTTCCTTCATCTGTTGTGAATGTCCAAACTTTAGAGTCTGTGTATGCCTCCCAGTCCGTCCATGGAACATCTCCGGTGGAGAACCGCATTTCAGCTATGCCCGAGGTTACATCTTCTACAGTTAAAGTCAATGTCACTGAGGTTGATGTTGTATATGTTGCGTCATCGTTAATTGTTATGGAGCCTGACGGAGGCTGAGTGTCCAAAACAATACTGGATGAAATCGTTTCTGAAACAAACCCCACATTATCCACTATCTGATAGTAGACAATTTTTGTGCCGTCATCAGACTCTAGAGTCCAATCCCTAGTTTCTGAATATGTTTCCCAAGATTCAGTGTCCCACACACCATCGTCGCTGAATCTAACCTGATACACGCCAGACCCATTATCTATCGCCGTTAAAGTCAACGTCACCAAGGTTGAGTTTGTATAAGCCTCTCCAGTATTGATTGCGATAGAGCCTGTTGGCGGAGTAGTGTCCAAAATAACACTAGACGTATAGACGTCTGAAACGAGCCCAGCATTGTCCATAATTTGGTAGTAGACGGTTTTTGTGCCATCACCAGACCCTAAAGTCCAAAGTTTGGTCACTGAAGGAACTTCCCAAGACTCGGTGTCCCACACACCATCATTGCTGAATCTGACCTGATAGACGCCCGAAGTTGTATCCGCTGCGGACAGGGTTAATGTGACCATGCCTGTGGTTACGTACGCTGCTTGGTCATCAATTTCTATGGAACCCGTTGGTGAAGCGGTATCCAAAATTATGGTGTCCGAGTATGTTTCAGAAACAAGCCCCGCAGCATCCATTATCTGGTAGTAAGCAGTTTTTACGCCGTCACTGGAAGACAGAGTCCAAGCCTTTGTTGAGGAAGGATTTTCCCACTGTTCAATGTCCCATACGCCATCGTTGCTGAACCTAACCTGATAAACGCCCGAAATTGTGTCTGCTGCCGTTAAAGTCAACGTCACAGATGTTGAGGTTGTGTAAACCTCTCCATTGCTGATTGTTATGGAGCCTGTTGGAGCGGTCTTATCTAATTTTATGTCCGTTAAGATACTGTGGGGAAGCTCTTCATTTCCAGCGTTGTCGATGCTCCAGTACTCCAAGTAGTTGCTGTCACCTTGTGTCGTAATGAATGGCTGCCCATCAACGCTAACCGCCCTAGTTGGACCCTCGTTGATTTTGTAGTATGTTTCTGCCACACCAGTAAAGTCGTCCGTGGCTTCTAAGTTGATGGCAAAATCTGTGCTGCGCCATGAACCATCATAATCCTGAATCGTTGTTGGGGGAATGAAATCCATTGTCGTTGTTACAGATTTTAGTGTGCTGTTGCTCAATCCGTCGTTGTCTGTAACTGTCAGGTTCACAGAGTACGTGTCCTCTTCTCCGTAAACATGCGTTATGACCTGATCAGCCGTGGATGTTATGTTGCCGTCACCAAAATCCCAGCTATACTCAGTAATGGATCCATCCAAGTCATAGCTGGTCTGTGCATCAAAAGTCACTGTTTCGCCTACATACGGAGTCTCTGGAGAATACGTGAAATTGGCAACAGGAACGCTCTTTACGGTGACAGTTTTTGATTCGGTATCCCAAAGACCAGCAATATCTGTTACATTCAAGGTGGCTGTGAAAACTCCATGTGAATCGTAGGCGTGAGTCACAACCATTCCAGTAGCTGTATGTCCATCGCCAAAATCCCAAGCATAGTTGACCATGGCTCCACCATTTGCGGCAGATGATGTGGCGTCAAAGGTTACAGTTTCGTTTATCACAGGATTTTCAGGCGAGTAAACGAAATTAGCCACTGGGGCTCCTATAATCGTGACAACATCGCTGGAATATGATGTTTCTGCGTTGCCAACAGAGTTGATTCCCCGTGCTTCAATCGTGTGCGTGCCTACCGACAGCGGGGGAGTTGTGAATGTGAAGCTTTCTGTTTCCTCGTCAAAAACTCCATCGCCAGCAGTTGCGTCTAACCATGCACCATGGTCGATTCTAAATTGAACAAGAGTAATCGTGTTTATTGTCAGGTCTACGCCTGTTCCGTATGGATTATTGTTAGGATACAGAGTCTCGGTTACTGACCCACTGTAAGTAAGTGTGCCAGTGTATGTTGGGTCAGGAGAATAGGGATTCAGAATGGTGTTTGGATAAGTGTCAACGATGTCTTGGATGCCGTCACCATCTGTATCGCGCCACCCTATCTGTCCCATGGTACCTGTGGAAAGCCACCAGGTGTTATCGTCCATAAGAGCGCCTGAGCCGTCCACATCCAGAACATTCAGGTATCCACTATAGTCAGGTTCGCCGTCATACTCGTCGGTGGCATAGAATATGTGACCCATCTCATGTGCGGTCACCCTGTCCATGTTGCCGATGCCCCAGTTGTAATTATCGTAGGTCATAACAAGAAATGGTCCACCAATGTACGCATAAGCAAAATATTTCCATCCTCCAGAAGTAGAGTCAGCAAAACCGCCATCAGCGTCATTGGAACTGTCAACGATAAACATCGCAAAAGCCCAGTCTGTTCCCGTGCTGTTTCGCAAAGCATTAACATAGCCCTCCACTTGCGTAAAATAGTTGACGCCAGTATACCCTAAGTAGCTCATTGCCTCATGTATCCATAATCCTTGATCTGTATGAGGACGGTTTATGGGCTCATAGCTGGTGGGAACACGGTAATTCCAATCCACAGTAAATGTTACATCCGCCGAAGGATTCTCGGCGCTCCACCAGTCCAAAGCAGCCTGAATCTCGCTTGTCACCTGAGATTCTTCAGTTGAGTTCCAGTCCTCAGTGGAAGAATCAATAGCTCCGTTACTTTCCAAAAAGACTACTCCAACCGCCACGCTTCCAATCATGTACTCGCTGGTTTCATCGTAACCAGGAGTTGCTAAAAGCACATGATTCGATGCAAGATTCGGTGCAGCAAGTGCATCATAGATCAGCGGAGCATAAGACACAGGAGAAGTCTTTGCATAACAGGAAATACTGCTTATACAAAGGATTGATAGAATTAATCCAATTACTAAAAGGTGATGCCTAAGCGGATGCATAATTCTAGAATCAACTCCCGATACTAGGTTGACGGACTGTTTTTAACCTTTCCAATTTTGTTCCAGAAAGATGCATGAATCCAGAAAGAATGCTAGAGTGTCTGAAAAAATTTTGATGTTTCTTTCATAATCTCAGAGATTGCTTTGGCGTCTAGGAGTCCCTTTTCAGTTATTATTCCCGTTATCTGATTCGAGGGAACAAGATCGAAGTCTTCCTTCAACTCGACGTTTTTGGCCAGGTAGCTCAAGGTATTAGCCTTTGATGTCTCGCAGACAGAATAGAAGGGTATCCCATACTTTTTTGCAGCAACAGCAAGCTCATACGTTGGCTTTCCATTTATGACAGATCCATCAGAAAGTACACTATCAGCGCCCACCAAAACACATTTCGTCTTCGGAACATACTTGGAGGTATCATTATCTGGGAAAACTTCTGCAGGAACAGCTATTGATTTGAGGAATACCGCCATAG
>CAZJLG010000079.1:0-1180 GCA_964546665.1 uncultured Candidatus Bathyarchaeia archaeon | reverse complement strand
TTATCTGGGAAAACTTCTGCAGGAACAGCTATTGATTTGAGGAATACCGCCATAGTTTCTCCATAACGGAACTTGCCGTCAGCACTTCTTGACTCGGCAACAAAAACTTTGAAGCTTTTTCCCTGCTGTCTCGCCATTCTAAAGGCTTCGCAAACTGTCGAACTGTCACTGCAACTTGCCAGACAACTATAATCACCGATTAATGTGGCTGCCAATCTAGCTGATTCTTTGACAGCATCTTCTGATTGCTTGCATAACTCGTCTATTCTAGATACTGCAAACGCCTGAACAGAAACTAGATCGCCTTCTTCCAAGGCGCCGACGTCGTAGACGATTTGTGCCACCAAATTCTGGACAGGAGCCATGTTGGGTCTTGCATCGAAAAGCTTTCTGCCAACGTCCCTGAAGTCTTCTACAAAGCATCTACTGGTTTCATGGTTGCTTGTTTGTGCAAAAAATCTGAGGACACCTAAAGCATTTCGGGCAATCTGGCTAGCCCCGCTTGAGCGATCAAACTTGATTTCTCTAATTTTGTCGGAAAGCAAACTCTAACACAACAAAAGATATGCCTGTTTTTTCTTTAAAAGGTTCCAACTTCAAGGATACAGAAAATTTCAGGTGGGTCAAAAGACTTAACAGAATCAGCTATTCTCTATACTTAAACAGAGGGATAGAATTTGAGAAGCGATGCAGTAAAAGTTGGGGTTGAGAGGGCGCCTCATCGTGCCCTGCTAAAGGCTCTTGGACTCGCAGACAGCGATCTGAAAAAGCCATTCATTGGCGTAGTGAACAGTTACACAAGCGTTGTTCCCGGACATGCTCACCTGAATCAGGTAGCCGATGCCGTGAAAGAGGGCATAGTCAGTGCCGGTGGTGTTCCCTTCGAATTCAACACCATAGGCATCTGCGACGGCATAGCCATGGGGCACAGCGGCATGCGATATTCTTTGCCGTCTAGGGAACTGATCGCCGATTCTGTTGAGGTTATGGTCCAAGCTCACAGGTTCGACGGAATGGTTCTGATAACCACCTGCGACAAAATTACTCCGGGTATGCTGATGGCTGCGGCTAGACTCAACATCCCCGCAATAATGGTGACGGGTGGTCCAATGCTTTCAGGCTTCTACAAGGGAAAGAAAGTGGGAACAGACTCGATGTTTGAGGCGATAGGAAAAGTTGC
>CAZJLG010000078.1:0-6510 GCA_964546665.1 uncultured Candidatus Bathyarchaeia archaeon | reverse complement strand
ACGTGAAGTCTGTTTCGAAATTTATTGTAGACAACATCGGGGGCACAGAATATGGGCCAGCAGCCTCCTTCAGAGACATAGTGCGGGCTATTGCCAGAAACACGAACGAGGTCTTGTCTGTGGCTGCGCCCATCGAATTTGATATGTTGCCTGAGCCTGTGTTCGTTAGTGTTCCTCTGAGACTGGGAACTTCAATTGGCTGTTCTATTTATGCTACTCTTTCTTCCCAAGAAAAGAAGGAGTTGACTGATGCGGCAGAAGCGATATACCAAACGTATAAAGCAGCTATTGATGCGATTGAAGAAGCAGCAAACTAACTTAATAGCCCTTAACGTGTATCTTATCCTTTAATGGTGATGCAGGCGATCAAAGTGAAAGCAGCAGTCATCCTTGGAACCCGACCTGAAATAATAAAAATGTTGCCTGTTATCAGAGAGCTTGAACACCAAAGATTGGAACATTTTGTCATACATACAGGACAACACTATTCATACAACATGGATCAGATTTTCTTTGAGGACCTGCGTCTGCCTGAACCTAAGTACAATCTGGATGTTGGCTCTGGGACACACGCTGAAGAAACAGCCAAAATACTCGCTGGAGTGGAAAAAGTCCTGCTTAAGGAGAAGCCGGACGTCGTCTTGGTTGAGGGCGACACAAACAGCGTCCTCGCCGGTGCACTGGCGGCAGTGAAGCTGGGCATTAAAGTTGGACACATTGAGGCTGGTCTGAGAAGCTACGACAGAGGAATGCCTGAGGAAACAAACAGGGTTCTGACTGATCACATGTCTGACTTCCTTTTTGCTCCCACTGAATGGGCTAAACAGAATCTTCTTAGGGAGGGAGTGGCGGACAGCAAGATTTTCGTGACTGGAAACACAATCGTGGATGTTGCCGTCAAAAATTTGAGCTTACTAAATAATCAGCCTGACACTTCTGACGACATGAATGTTGAAGGCAACGGTTACTTTCTTGTCACTGTCCATAGACAAGAGAACGTCGACGTCAAAGAAAGATTTCAAGACATACTGGAGGGCTTGAGGCTCATCCATGACGAGTTCGGGTTGCCCTTGATTTATCCCATACACCCCAGAGCCAAGAAAAGAATAGATGAGTTTTCCTTGAACCCTGAAGGCGTAACTCTAATAGAACCTGTAGGATACCTCCGATTTCTGCAGTTGGAGAACAGAGCTAAACTGATCTTGACGGATTCTGGCGGAATCCAAGAGGAGGCTTGTATTCTGGGTGTTCCCTGCGTGACCTTGAGGGATAACACTGAGAGACCTGAAACGCTGGAAGTGGGGGCAAACGTTCTAGCTGGGACAAAACCAGAAAAAATAGTTAAGATGACACGGCTTATGCTTGGCAAAAGTAATGGCTGGAAGAATCCTTTTGGAGATGGCAATGCTGGAAAAAGAATCGTGAAAGAGTTATGTAACGCACTAGCCCTTTGATTTATAGTCACCACAAATGTTTAATTGCATTTCTTATTTGAGGTGCTTCAAAGAACTCTTCCTCCTAGTTTTTCACTGTAGTCTAATTCAGTGGTTAACTGGTTTTTAACCCAAAATTTTTTAGACGTAATACAGTAAATATACCATATTGAGACGGTAAAACAAGGTTTTAGCGAAGTGGACAAAATGCTTCAAATCACAAGCCATAGACTGGATAAGAAAAAACCCGGAGGAATCAAACGTGAAGTATATGCAGACAAAAAGAGAATGCGGCGTATCTCTGCCATAATCACTCTAGTGATTATTCTTTGTGTCGTACTTCTGCTTTCATACTATTTGTCAACTATTTTTGGTGGCTCAAGTTCTTCAACCAACGAAAATGGCGGAAACTCTGGCAACGACTCACTTAGGGCGGCTTTGATTGACGCGCTATATGCTACGCTTCCAAACGATAAATTCACTAACTCGCTAACAGAAACTCTGCAGGAGGCCGGCTTTGAAGTTGATGTTTTTCAAGGAACAGAAGTTACCGTGGATTTCTTGAAAACTGTACCAAACGGATACAAGCTAATCATTTTACGTATGCATAGCGCGTTACTTGCTGATCAACTATACCTCTTCACCGCAGAGCCCTATTCAGTAGGAAAATACACACAAGAGCAGCAGTTTCAGATAGTCAAAGAGGCGTATGCAACAGAAGAATCTCAACCTGTCTTTGCCGTGAATTGGGGCTTCATAAAGAGGGGCATGACAGGAAAATTCAACAACACCCTTGTTGTAGCCATGGGCTGCGATGGAACCCGAGACCCAGTTATAATACAAGAAATCATAAATCAAGGCGCGGTCGGATACATATCTTGGAATGGGCCCGTTCTCCTTTCTCATTCAGACGCTGCAACTGTCTATCTGACCGAAGCATTGTATCTAAAAAATTTGTCTGCAGAAGAAGCGATTGAACGAACCAACAACCAGGTAGGTCCAGACCCAGAGCGTGGCACAGTTTTGGAGTATTATGCTCCCTAAAATTATGCGGCTGTCCATGTGCTGTTTTTTCTGTAGTGAATCATGGTGAAAAGTAAAATGCCATCTCAAAAGCACATCTGAAGGCGTAATTCAGGCCCACCAGCACTATAAACAAAATCGTCAGAAGGTTGATTGATGATGTTTTGTCGGGATCAAAAACTTTTCTAACTATGCGGGTTACGCCAACTAAGCCCACTGCCTCCAAAACAGGAAGAGGCAAGTTGACTAGTATTCGGCTTTTTATTATCCATCCTGAACACAGAACAAAAAATATGCTGGAGCCTATTAGCCAAGCAGTTAAGTAAAGGTTCACCGGAGTGTCATCGGAAACTATGATGCAACTTCCTAAAACTGCTAACAATAAAGCCGTTGGATTCACAAAAAGCCCATACATCGTGTGGAAAAGAGTGTAAAGTAAATCGTGCCCAAAAGATTCCAATGCGCCTACCGAAACAGTGCTCTGGACAAGTTTCGCGGTTTCAAAGTTTCCAGCTGACAATCCTAAAACATAATTCCTTGCAATGCACACTAAGACATTGACCAAAATTAGGATAATTAGAAACCAAGTTTCGAATCTAATTGCAGACAAGCTTTTTCTATGATGAATCAACGCGAGAAGCAAATATGCAGCAAGCACTCCGATTGACATACCCCACGTCCATGAGTGGGTGAAAAGCAAAGCAATCGAAAGCAAAAGGGCAACCAACATTCTACAATATGATTTTTTCTTCAGAGAACTGAAATAGAAACCCATAAACAAATACAACTCGATAAGCGCCATCCAATTTGAAAGCAAAAAGCCATACATCTCAACAGTTATCTGAAAGGAGAAAACTGCTAGAAAAGCGGCAAACAAAGATGCATGACTCAAGTTTTTTGTTTCTCGCACAAAAAAGTACACGGCAGAAACCAAAGCAGGCGCTAGAATTAAGGGAGAAAACTGGACAACTGTAGAAGCTGCGAGGCCGCTGGCAGATTTTATGAGGTACATGAAGAATAGGCTTAGTGGGCGGTATGGATGTTCCAAAAAGAAACCTGTACTGGCGCTGAAAAAGTCCTTATTTGTCGAGTTCGTTAGCCATTCTTCGTAGGCTGGAAAGTCAACGCCTATAGGGTTCATGTTTAAGTTTAATTTTGGTGCGAAGGGATAAAGTGAGACTAGAAAAGAAAGGATGATTGAGCAAGCAAACAGCAATAAAGTGAAATGTCTTTTCACGAAAGCGCTTTTTGAGCTGTCATCGTTTTGAGTGAATAAGCTGCGGAGATGCCTCAAAATTTTGTAGTGGGAAAAGAAGGGTTTACTTGTCCACGAAAACAAGAGCAATACTGTGAACACTGGAGCCAGAGAACCTGCTAAGAGGAACGTCTTTGTTTCCATATCCACTAAATATTTGCAGGCTCCTATCTGACCTAGTTTTGGAGCAAAAGGAAAAATGAACCAACAGGTTAATGCTGAAGCTTCAATGATGACTAAAATCAGGAGCAGGTAAAGCACAAGAAGGGAAATTGCTTTTTTCCTCTGCATTGTCGTGAAAGGCTGAGGGTTTGTTAAAAACCACACCAAAACAAAGAAGCTGATTAGTATCGTAAACATGTCTACGGTTTGCATAAAGACGAAGTAGCTGACAAGTAAATATGCAAAAATTATGAAAGCAGGCAGTGTCTTCCGAAGCTTTACTGCTATGTAGAGCATGGTTACGAAGTTTAAAGAATAGACGATAATGCGGTCTATTGGCGCATTTACAAACACGAAAAATGTGCCTTCACTGCTTCCGGCAGTCAAGTTGACGAGTATGTTGATTAGCTGTGCAGAAGCCAACAGAAAGTACAAAACAACCAAAAATAAGTAGCAGCTATCTATTTTTTTCTGCATTTTGTGTGAAACCTTAACTTGTTTTCTGTTTTGCATTTCGGTGTCACATGATTTTTTGTGTGCTTGTTTAATTCTTGTTGATAGTGTCTAGAGTAGAAAAACTAATATATAACTACCGTATATGAGGGGTATTAGTGGGGTAAAAATGCGAAAAATGACTAAAATACTAATCGCGTTCATGACTCTTATGACTGCGCTTTCTCTCATGGGAGCTATAGGGTTTGCAAATGGACAAGATGGCTATGAAACAGTTGGAGGCGAAGTAGCCCCAATAAACTTCATAACAACTTTTCTGGTGCCTGCTTTGATTATGCTTGGGATTTTCGGTGCTATTATTGTACTGGGTGTGATTCACATCAAGTTTGAATCGGATGCGAACGAAAGTACATGACATCTGCTGCAAACCATTTCCTGTATTATTTCATAACTGGTTGACCGAAAGGATCGACCAGCTGATGATTTTTATTCTCTATTCGGCCTAGCGCACTCAGTTGTGTCTTCACGAATAAACCCCTGTTCGCTATTACTTATTTTGTATGCACCATTTTTCATTCTATATCTGATGAACGTTCATCTCAAGCTAATTTACCGTCAATATACCGTAAATCTTTTATTTGTAAAAGAAAAGATGTCTCAGATATTATTGAAAAATCATAGATAACTTCTAGGGGTTCAAAATGATGTCAAATAACGAAAAAGCGGGAAACAGCTTTACCGTGTATATGAGGCGTGAGGGCAGGGTCACTGTTCCGAAGGAGTTGAGGGATGCTTACGATTTGAAGGAAGGCGATTTGGTTGTATGCAACATCAAAAAGATCAGATGAATATCCTGCCAACACTCGAATCTATACATCCATTCTGTGGGTCAATGCTCGCAGTCTCATCCAATATTTAACGAGTAGTAATCTGCTTTCAAAAGGGTCCCGGATAAATTGATTTTATGCGCTGAATGAGGGTTGTATGATTCCTTGTCTTCATTGACTAAAACTAGCAACCAGTTGCCTTTGGGTAAGCCCAAGCCTTTGGTTATTGCTGCTATTCCTGCTTTTAATGTGGAGCGTACTATTGCGAAATTGGTGTTGGAGACGCAGAAATATGTTGATGTTGTTTTGGTGTGTGATGACGGTTCCACCGATTCTACTGCTGAGATTGCTGAACGGATGGGAGCAGATGTGATCACCCATAATAGAAATTTGGGTTACGGGGCTGCCATCAAAACTTTGTTTATGATGGCAAGAGAATTGAAAGCAGATGTTTTAGTTACCCTTGACGCTGATGGACAGCACGACCCCCATGAGATTCCGGTGTTGATTGAATCGGTCTTGGAGAACAAAGCAGATATTGTGCTAGGATCGCGTTTCTTGGGGTCTGTGGAAAATGGTGTTCCGCGCTACAGAAGGTGGGGGATACGGTTGATCAGTCAGTTAACTAGTGCAGCTTCTAGTCATAGGTTCGTTGATGCTCAGTGCGGTTTTAGGGTGTATGGTTGTAAAGCATTGAATGGTCTTGATTTGGTTGAGAATGGAATGGGTTCCAGTGTAGAAATCCTCTTGAAAGCGAAAAAGCAGGGGTTAACGGTCGCCGAAGTTTCAGCAAGATGCGAATACGGAGATTTGGATAGAACTTCTACTCAGAATGCTTTGGGGCATGGAGCAAGTGTGTTGATGTCAATTATTCGTTTAGTTGTTGAAGAGCATCCTTTGTTGTTTTTGGGGTTGCCTGGTTTGTTATCTCTTTTGGCTGGCGCAGCCTTCGGAGTATGGATGCTACAGCTATATGCCGTAACCTATCAGGTATCTACAAACATTGCTTTAGCGGCTATAGCCTTTGTTCTCATCGGCATGTTCACCATATTCACTGCAATAACATTGTACGCCATTTCCAGACAAGCACAAAAGAACGGCAATAATGGTCATTGAGAATACCTCGTAGAGTTCTGTATCATGATGTTTTTTGTTTTTTCTGTAACTTTCAGTCCTTTGTAACTGATGAATTTTTTTTGATTTTGAATGACAAGAAACTGTTTACTGGGGAACTATATCGGTTTGTTTTTCTATCTGTGGTTTAAAAAGTTTGGTCAATCAGGAAAAATGGATGTGCTGTTGGGGATATATGTGTGTATTTCCTGCATGTTAATAAGGTAGTAATACATCTTTCATT
>CAZJLG010000077.1:0-6511 GCA_964546665.1 uncultured Candidatus Bathyarchaeia archaeon | reverse complement strand
GTGTCCTTTCTAGTTGAGTAACATGGCTGAAATTTGCCCAACCTGTGGACTACCCACTGACATTTGTGTCTGTGAAGAAATAGGAAAAGAACAACAACGAATACGAGTGCGCTTAGAAACAAGAAAATGGGGAAAAGCAGTAACCATCGTCGATGGCATCAACGAAAAAGAAGCGAACCTGAGCAGATTAGCTCAAAAACTCAAAGCTTTTTGCGCCTGCGGAGGAACAGCAAAAAACGAGGAAATCATTCTGCAGGGCGACCACCGAGACAAAGTAAGGGAATACCTTATCCGTGAGGGCTACCCAGAAGCAAACGTTGAAGTCCAATAGGCTGAGAGAGTTAAATGGGACGTCTTTCCGATTTTCGTGAAGTAATTAAAGAACTGAAACACAAAAAACGAAGCGAAGCCACAATCAATCTTTGCCCCAGATGTGGATGCAAAAAAATCGCGCTAAGCAGCCTCAGTACATACCCTGGATTGTACGGAATAGCTCCTAGACAATACGCTTGCCCAGAATGCGGTTACGAAGGACCAATAGTCATGGAGCAAACAAAAACAAAAGAGGAAGAGAACGTCTAATCGGGCAGCTCTATGCCCAGCTGTCTCCTCAAACTCTTATACCTGTTCCGGACAGTAACCTCAGTTACGCCCGCAGCCTCAGCAATATCCTTCTGAGTCTTCTTCTCATTCTTCACAAGACAAGCAATATACAATGCAGCAGCAGCCAACCCCATAGGGTCCTTCCCAGCGGCTGCACGCTTTTTCCGGGCTTCATGAAGAATCTTAATCGCATGGCCCTGCGTCTGACCGGAGATGCCAGTTTTTTCAGCGATTTTAGAAACGTAAGTGAGAGGATTGGCGATAGGCATCTGAACATTCAGTTCTCTTAGCAGCAGACGATAACAACGAGCCACGTCCTTCTTGTCCACGAAACTGGCTTCAGCAATCTCCCGAAGCGTTCTAGGCGTTCCGGTGGTTCTGCAGGCAGCATATAGTGAGGCAGCAGCTATGGCTGCGATAGACCTGCCGCGGACCAGACCTTTGTCTAGAGCTTTGCGGTAGATGATTGCGGCTTTTTCTTTAACTGGACCAGGAATGTATGATTTGTCAGAAAGACGATCCAGCTCCGCCATGGCTTGGGCAAGATTTCGGTCTATAGAGGAGTGAACACGTGAGCGTATCTGCCATTTCCGTAGTCTCCACATCTGTAGTCTCGTGGAGAGAGGCAGTTTACGTCCAAAGGCATCCCTGTCTACACGTCCTATGGCTGTGGATAATCCTTTATCATGAACAGAATATGAGGTGGGTACTCCTACACGGCTTCTGGATGCTTTTTCTTCTTGAGTAAAGGCTCGCCATTCTGGACCTTTATCCATCATCTGCTCCCGAACAACCAGACCGCAGCCTCCGCAGATGGTCTCTCCCGTATCATAATCGTGGATAAGATTAGGGCTTCCACATTCAGGACACTTTTCATTTGTTCTACGGGAAATGTCTCTTTTTTGCGTGACTTTTCGCCTCTCGGCATTTTTTCTGGCGAGAATTCCGTTTCTAGAGTGAGCGTCTTCCGTCTAGGGTTCAGAAACGTCCATCTGGACCCGCCGTAGATACCCTGAGGTTATTACCTTTTATATAAGCATTACGATTTGTCACCAAGTACTATCCATTAAGTAAGATAATATGTACAGAAACCTCAAGTTGGATGAGAGATTTATTAATGAGAACCGAACTTTCCTCTAGGAAGGTATCGGTGTAGCCCGGTAGTGTAGTGGTCAATCATGGAGGCCTCTGGAGCCTCTGACGGGAGTTCGAATCTCCTCCGGGCTACCAACCACTTCACATAAAAAGAAACATATGTTCAATTTGGGGTTTGCGAGTTTGGGTAAGCGTAAGTGTGTGGGTTGTGGCGCCGAGTTGGGCGATGAGGATGTCATGAAGATAATACTTGAGGATGGTTCATGTGAAGTATTTCCTTTTTCCACTTGTCCAGAATGCCTCAAAAAAGAGTTGATAAAAAAGGCACGCCATTAACAAAAGAGGCTTAGAGGGCAAAACAGCCACACATTGGAGATTTAATGGAGCGGAAAATAACGAAAACAATTGAATTTGAATCAGCCGATTCCCTCCACCGAAACTGGCTAAACTACACCAAAAAACACAGCATCAGCCAAGACATCGAAGTGCTCTACAATCTACTAGAGTCTCCAAATGTTGTACACAGCGAAGAAGAGATTCTGGATGCACTTTACGATTCAGTCTTATCTGTTTTGGATTCGGCACCACAACTTGACCATGAACAGAAAACTCGTGTACTCTACTTTTCACATAACCTGTGTACATGCAATGAATGCCAGAAAGACTGTGGGGCGCACATTAACAGGAAGGGTCAGATTCGCATATCAAAGAAATACTTCAACGGCGCGCTGAATCAGGAGGAGCCCTCGCCCGTTGGGTTTCTTGAGGTGATGTACACGCTAGTCCATCAGCTGCTGCACGGCATTTTTCCAGAACTTGATGAAGAAACAATCAACGCGAAGACTGAGCAAGTATGGAAAAGCGGCATGAGCGAATGGGTGAAAGAGAAGCAAAAGTTGTCCAGTGTTTGAATCGCCCATAATCCTTATTTGCTTCATGCAGCATGGTGCAGTAATTCGGGAGTAAATTCTGATGGGAAACTTGACTGTCGCGGTTCTCGGCAAGCTGGGCTACAGCAGTGCCTTAGCCAAAAAGGGCACATCCACAGACATCACACTCTACAACAATAAGAAGGGCGAAAGCACCGTAACCTTCATAGAGCCTACAGGCTACCCCGATCGCATGTCACCACTATTCTATGCCTGTTCGTTAGCCAAAAAAGCCATAGTAATTGTAGACGAATTAAACGCCACGTTAGGCGAATCACTTGTGATGCTCCAATGTTGCAGAGTAAGCAGCGGTTACTTTGTCCTCAGAAACTACATAACCCCAGAAAAGGTTCAACCGCTCCTGAAGGGCACAATCTTGGAGAACTACAAGTTTGTCGGCGACGAGCCAACCACACTAAGAGAGGAACTTCTAGCGGAAGCAACACAAACAGCATCAGCCAATACAGAAAAAGAGGCAGGAACTGTGCCAGTAGACCACGCCTTTAACGTGAAAGGCATCGGAGCGGTAGTCTTGGGCGTAGTGGCAGATGGCGTAGTCAAAAAACATGACATAATGAATGTTCTTCCGGGAGCAAAAACGACACAGATTCGTTCTATCCAAAAACATGACGACGATTTCGACTCTGCCTATGAAGGGGATAGGGTTGGATTGGCGCTCAAAAACGTCAAGGTAGAGGATGTGGACAGGGGAACAGTACTAACAAACGACGCCACAGTCAAACTATCCAAAAAAGTTGAAGCCACCGCTTTCATAGTCAAATATTGGTCCACACCCATAAAGCAGGGGATGGTGCTACATTTAGGGCACTGGATGCAGGTTCTCAATTGCAAAGTTGAAGCCGTCAACGATGGGGACGACTGGCGCAAACCTACATTAACACTGAGTTTAGAGAAAGAAATTGTACATCGTCCCAACGACAAGGCTGTTTTGATGTATCTGGAAGGCGGAAAACTACGTGTAATGGGCACGATAGACTTGCCCTAACGTGATTGTCTACCAGATTTTTTGTAGAAAAAATGTGCTATTCAAGTTTGTTTAGTCGTTTCCTGTAGAGCATAACTGTCAGTAATGTTGCTACCATGAAGAGTGGCAGAATCAGCCATGCTGGAAACTCGGGTACAGCGTCAGAGGCTGCGATTGTGAGTGTGTGGGTGCTGTGAATGTAGGGGATGTCGAAGTTGTAAAATCCGCCCTCATGTGTTTGGCTATAGTCAGTGCCTTCCACCAAGTCATATCCATCCATGCTCAGGGAGAAGGTGCCAAAAAGCAAGCCGTCAGGAATCAGAACATCGCAGTATCCAGCGGTTCCACTTAAGCCCGTCACATTCATGCTCAGGTTTTTCTCTGTTTGATTAAACTCGAACCCTAATATGGTGGAGTTGCTGTCCACTGTCACCGCGTACTCCTTGTTGTCAATAAAGGGATAGAATATATGCTGTAGATCAATTCTCTGAAAATGAACGGTCAAAGTTTCCAGTGTGCCATCCTCAATAGCCTCTGAGCCGCTTATTGTCCACTTAAGCATTAGTCCAGTTGACTTTTCCCAATAATAGTCCTCAGAATAGGTTTGGTTATCTACAGTGTACACATAATTCAGGTGATTGGCAGTTATGGGTCCATCCGCAGACTGCAAGGAGACAGTTTCATTCACTGCGATGATATTTTCGGAAACTTGTGCATCAGGATACAAAAGCCCACCAGCATTCACGTTTGAGGAAACAACAACAAAATATCCTGTGCCGTTTCCGTCACTCACATCAACCCAAGATGTACCCGAGTCTGTAGTTCCATTAAGACTGTCCCTTTCAAATTGAAAAGTAACATTAGTGCCAGAAACCATTACAACTGTAATCTTTTCAAGGTAGGCAACACTATAGGGCATTGTCCTGTTTATAGTGCCGTCGCTGTTCCTTATAGTCCCGCTGACTGCGTAAGTGTAGTCAGCGCTCTGTCCAACAACTACACCAATACTTCCTGCAGCTGAAGCAAATTCCACACCTGAAAAAAGAGATACAGAAAGCACAAAAAACAAAGGTAAAACAATTTTTCTGTTCAAAGCACATCACACCAATGTTACCAGTAATTTCTGTAGAATAGGAAACACCAGCTATTAATATTGCTACTAAAAGAAAACATATAGAAGTGCTGTAAACGCTGAAGTGCAGTTGGCTAAGTTTTGTTGAGTTACAGAAAAAACAGCCTAAAGGTAAGTTTATAGGGTTTATAAAAAGTGGATAATGAGGCCTGCGCGAGCCTCAACTATTTACGTTTGGACCATCAGTATTGATCTTTACCATGGAAGTTTAAGGGGTCCAAGGCGTTTTTTCTGGGTTTTAAGGAATGCGCTGTCCACGCCTGTTATGACTACCATAACATTAGCGCGGCCTTTCAGGCTTGGATCGACTTTGGCTCCCCAGATGACTTTTGACTTAGGTGGCATATACCGTTTAATGAGCTCTCCTCCGCGGTGCACTTCTTCGAGGGTCATGTCTTCTCCGCCAGCGATGTGTATCAGCACTCCACGAGCTTTTGTGATGTCCTCAACGTCAAGCAGCCGTTCATTCAATGCTCTTTCAACAGCGTGTTCCACTTTACCGTCTTCTTTTCCTTGGCCAATACCGATTGAAGCAAGCCCTGCATCGTGCATGATTGCCCTTAAGTCGGCATAGTCCAGGTTGATTAGACTCGCAGTGGTGATGGTTTCAGTTACTCCCTTGACAAATTTTCCGATAGTTGTGTTGGCTACACCCAATGCTTCTTGGAAAGGCAAGTTACCGGCAAGATGGTTAAGCCTGTCGTTGTCGATTATGACGACTGTGTCACAGTATTGCTTAAGTTGCCCTATCGCGGCTTTTGCTGCACTCATTCTTGCAGTTTCAATCTGGAAGGGAAGTGTTGCTACGCCAATAACTAAACGTGGAATTTGATCGTTTGAGAATTTTTTGTGGAGTTCTCTTGCAAGTTCAACGATTCCCCCTGTTCCGGTGCCTCCACCTAAACCAGCTACAATAAAAAGAATGTTTGCTTTGGCAATTTCACTGAAAACTTCTTGAAAGCTTTCACTCATCGCTTGTTCTCCAACTTTTGGGTATCCGCCACATCCGAGACCTTTGCATGTTTTTTCGCCTATCAGAATTCGTCTATCAGCTTCACTAATGCTTAGATGGGTTGCGTCAGTGTTTACAGAGATGAGTCTGCCGCCAGTTACGCCCTCCTGTTTTACCCATGAGATTATGTTACATCCGGCTCCGCCAATGCCCACCGCCATGACGGAGGGTTTTGACGCAGCTGCTAATGATTCTAGTTTTTCCTGATCCGCACGCATATTTGCTCGTGCGAGTATCAGCTGTCTTTCTAATTCTTTCATTTCGTGTGTTGATTGTGACATTATGTGTCCCACCCACAATTTAATTGTAGTATATGCTTGGAGCACTTAATAAATATTGTGTATCAAGACTTACGATACACTAAAGTGAAAAGTTTGATATGTGTCACATTTTGACATAATTCACCAAAAGAAACGTTCGTTAAATCTTAAGAGACAATAAACTAGTTTTTGAGGCACCCAACATGAACAAACTAGACCTAATGAAAAACTTCGCAAGCACATTCGTAGGAGACAACTTCTATCTAATAATCAAATCTGGAGACACAGGCGTTCTAGTCCACACAATCGAAATAATACAAAAAACAGACGACACCTGCCAAATCAAAGACATACCAACAGGCGACTACTTCTTCCGCATCTTAGCAGTTGACGTGTACAACCGACAAGCCTACATTTTATGCAACTGGAACGAACAACTCTTACAAAACCTATTAGCTCAACACAGTCAAGCCAAGGAGGCGGGCTTCAACAAAA
>CAZJLG010000076.1:0-6515 GCA_964546665.1 uncultured Candidatus Bathyarchaeia archaeon | reverse complement strand
TTAATTTGTTTCGGAACACTAAAAAATGGCTAAGTTTATAAAGATTTCTCTGCACTAGCTCAGTTAAGACAACTTCAAAAGACAGACGCCTTAGAAACAGAAAAAAAGTTTTTCACTAAACACAGAGGAGCCTTCTGCCACCCGATTCACAAAAAAGAAGTGACTATTTTTCTAACACTTTTCTTGCAGCAATCTCGATGTCTTCTGCTTTAACGGTTTTTCGTCCAGCATGCATAGCATAGTCGATAGCTTCTTTAGCAATTTTGATGCCGACAGCGTCCAGCTCCTGTGCCAATGCTTTCGCAGCTGCCTCGCTTACTCTGCCCGCTCCCGCCTTCTTGCATATTCTGTGCATCGGAGCAATAGATAATTCCGGATTTCTCATAATACACCCCTTCGCAGCGTCTTTTTTATTTAAGGACGTATTTAAGTTTTTCATCTGTTTCCGAGCCTTTAACATTCTTCTTTTCCCGTTTAATCCCCATTTTTCTGTTCGAAACGGCAGACAGACCATCGGCGAGAGTTAAGTATGAGGCACAAGAATACTGTACATTAGCAGGGTGCTCAGGATGGTTACAGTAAACCTCGAAAAAATCTTTAATCCTGAAAGTATCGCCGTTGTTGGAGCAGACAACGAAGAAGGCTCTGTTGGATACGCCTTAATGAAAAACCTCACCGAAAAAGCAGAACATGAAAGAAAAATTTAC
The DNA here is from genome assembly GCA_964546665.1 of uncultured Candidatus Bathyarchaeia archaeon. GTDB lineage: Archaea > Thermoproteota > Bathyarchaeia > Bathyarchaeales > Bathyarchaeaceae > Bathyarchaeum. Next base: position 5,808 of record CAZJLG010000076.1, on the reverse strand, counting down.
CCTGTTAACGTCACCAAAACAGAAATTTTAGGCGTCAAAGCCTACAAAAATGTAAGCCAACTTCCAGAAACAGTTGACCTGGCAGTCATTGCTGCACCAGCCAAGTCAGTTCCAGACATAGTAGAGGAATGCGGCAAAGCAGGAATCCTAGGAATAATAATCATCACATCAGGCTTCAAGGAGATGGGCTCTGAGGGCAGAGAGTTAGAGACCAGAATTCAGGAGATAAAAAGAAAGTATAACCTGAGAATAATAGGTCCAAACAGCCTAGGAGTAATCCGCCCAAGCATACAACTCAATGCCACATCCACAAACAAGATACCCAAACCCGGAAACATAGCCTTCATTTCCCAGAGCGGCGCCCTAGGCGCAGCAGTTCTAGACTGGGCAATCCACGAAAACATTGGCTTCAGCAACTTCGTTTCTGTTGGCTCCATGACAGACGTTGACTTCGGAGACCTCATCGACTACTTCGGCACTGACCCCAAAACAAGAAGCATACTCATGTATATGGAAGGAATCACGAATGCGAGAAAATTCATGAGCGCAGCCAGACACTTTGCCCGAACAAAGCCCATAATCGTTGTGAAGGCAGGAAAATTCAGCGAAAGCACCAAAGCAGTCGCTTCGCGCACTGGAGCTCTGACAGGCGAAGACATGGCTTACAATGCTGCATTTAAACGCGCTGGAATAGTTCGCGTAGAAGAGATGGATGACCTCTTCAACTGCGCTGAAGTTCTGGGAGACCAACCTCTGCCAAAAGGACCCAAATTGGCGATAATCACCAACGCTGGAGGTCCAGGAATGATCGCTGCGGATGCGCTTATAGCTGGAGGCGGAAAGCTAGCTGAATTAAGCACAAAAACGGTCAAGTCGCTGGACAAGGTTTTGCCTACGTTCTGGAGCAAAGAGAACCCGATCAACATTTCCGGATACGTAGAGGCTGACACCTACAAAAGAGTTGTTAACGCCTGTGTTGACGACGAAAACATCGACGGCCTGCTGATAATCTACATGCCTCAAGGCAAGGCAGACCCCGCCAAAATTGCAACCAACATTGCAACGCTATGCAAGAACAGGGGCTTCTGTAAACCAATTCTCACATCTTTTATGGGCTACGAAGAGGTGGAAGAGGCAAACAGAATCCTTAACGAAAACAATGTGCCAACATATTCTACTCCTGAGCAGGCAACTAAAACATATATGTACATGCACCAGTATAATCGCAACTTGGAACTGCTCTATCAAACTCCTGAAGAACTGCCCGTGGACAGTTCACCCCCCAAGCGTCCCATAAATGTGCTAATCAGAGAAGCTGCAAAAGAAAACAGAACAAAATTAACGGACATAGAAGCAGAAAAGATTCTGGAAGCCTACCACATCCCCGCCGTCAAGACTTTGATTGCCGAAACTGAGGAGGAAACGGTTTCTGCAGCTTTCCAATTAGGCTATCCTGTGGTTCTGAAGATTCGTTCACCCCAGATTATTCACAAATCAGACATTGAAGGCGTCGCACTGGACATCCACTCTAAGGATGAACTGAAAGAAGCCTTACGCAAACTTGTGCAACAAGCCAAAGAAAAGATGCCGGAAGCAGAAATTCAGGGAGTTACAGTTCAGCCCATGATTAAAAAGCATGGTTACGAAATTTGTCTGGCAGCCAAAACTGACCCACTTTTCGGTCCCGTGATAATGTTCGGAATGAGCGGCATTGGCGCCGAAATCTGCAGGGACATTGCGATTGGTCTTCCGCCGTTAAATCAGACTTTAGCTAGAAAAATCATCGAGGAAACGAAGGCATACCAGCTTCTAAAGGGCTACAGAAACATGGCACCAGCCAATCTTAAGCTTCTAGAAGAGGTAATGGTGCAGTTTTCTCAGATGCTTGTTGATTTTCCTCAAATAAAAGAGGTTAACATCGACCCCCTCTTCATCAACGAACAGGAGGCAGTAGCACTTGATGCTAGAGTGGTAGTGGACAAGGATATGGGCCCAGCAAAATTTGAGCCCCACAGACATCTGGTGATTAGTCCCTACCCCAAAAAGTATGAGACAGTGTGGAGGATGCGGGACGGCAGAACGGTGCTGCTTAGACCCATAAAGCCTGAGGATGAGCCAATGTGGCTTGAGATGTTCAAGAACTTTTCAGATGAATCGGTGCGCTACAGGTTCTTCAACATAATCAAGGATACTCCCCATGAGGTCAGAGTCAGATACTCCAACATCGACTACGACAGAGAAATCGGCATCGTAGCGGAACTAGAGGAAAAAGGGCGCCGACAAATCTTGGGTGTTGTAAGGCTCATAATTGAATCTGACGGAAAAAATGGCGAAATCGCGTTTATAGTTGCTGACCCTTGGCAGGGGCTAGGTCTGGGAACAAAGATGGTTGATTACATGATCGAAATCTGCAAAGATAAGGGTCTCGAAACAGTTTATGCTTTCATGCTGCCCGATAATTACAGGGCAATCAGGCTGCTGAAGAGGATGGGCTTCACAATCAAATATGCAAAAGATGTAACCAAAGCAACCCTCTACTTGAAAGAATAAAAGCCAGCAGCAGACGCCCACTCAGCCGTTTTAGCTGTTCAGTCTTTTCTGTGTTAGGGACTCTAGAGCATCTTCGAAGGTTTCTAGGGTTTTCTTGTCGTAGAGGCAGTAAACTACCTTTTCCAGTTTTGTGGGTCCTTCCAGATATGCTATTGTGGTTGAGAGCATTATGGTGGCGCACCTGTCTTTTGGGAATCCGTAGATTCCTGTGCTTATAGCTGGGAAGGCTATGCTCTTCAAGCCTTTTTGGTCAGCCAACTTGACGGAGTTCAACGTTGCGTTCTTCAGCTTCGCGTCCTCATGCTCGTCTCCATGCATTGGACCTACAGCATGAATCACGTACTTTGCTGCCAGGTTTCCGCCAGTTGTTATCACTGCTCCGCCCACGTAGGTGCCGCCTATCCTGTTGCATTCTTCCTGAATTTTTGGTCCGCCCCTTCGTCTGATGGCTCCTGCGACTCCGCCGCCCATCTGTAAGGCAGTGTTTGCAGCGTTAACTATGGCGTCGGTGGTCTGCTCAGTTATGTCTCCCTGAATCAGCTCTAAAACGGTGTTATTGATTTTAACGTTCATACCCCAACATCTAGATAATACGAACGGAGCAACTAACATATTTTAGTTCTTGGTTACTGTAAAATCAAAAAACAAGAAGCTGGAATCTCCAACAATCCTTTTTTCATCTACACTAATCAAATGTGTACAAAAAAGGAACATTTGCAGGTGTTAGACTCAAGCTTCTTCTGATTGGTTACTTTACGGCTTCTACTTTGGTTACTTCAGGTATCCGTTTCTTGAGGAAGTTTTCGACTCCCCACTGTAGAGTCATGGTTGACATTGGACAGCCGTTGCATGCGCCTTTCATTTTCACTTTCACGATGCCGTTGTCGAACCCCACGTATTCTATGTCTCCGCCGTCAGCCTGCAGTTGTGGCCTAACTTGCTCAAGAGCTTCCTTCACTTGCTCTTCTATTGTTTTACTCATAAAATTCACCCTTACAGTTTTGTGGAGTTTAGAATATAAACTATTATAGAAAAAGTTTTTGATTTCAAGTTGTCTTGTTTGGATGGAGAGGTTTCTGATAGCTTTATAAGCCACTATGACGTATGTCATATTATTGGGTGTTGGGATGCACACCAAACAACATTTAGTCACAGTTTTACTGCTTATAGGAATAGTTCTATCTGTTGCTGTTAACCTTCCAATAGCGACGTTATATGCCACAGAGACCGAACCAACAGACCTCGGAGAAGTGGAAATCAGAGAATATGAAGGAGCAGACCTTTCATCAGTTAACGCTTTTAGAGAAAACTCGATTAAAGGACCACAATACATTGACATCGAAACGTACAAACTAAACATAACAGGTCTGGTAAACAATGAGTTGGAATACACCTACGACGAAATAATCGGCAACTATCAAAGCTACAAAAAAGTCGTCACACTAAACTGCGTAGAGGGATGGAGCGCAACCATACTCTGGGAAGGGTTTCTAGTTAAAGACCTGATTGCAGACGCAGGAGTTGATCCGAGCGCAAACACTGTGATATTCTACGCATATGACGGCTACTCAACATCACTGCCGCTAGACTACATAATAAACAACAACATCATGATAGCCTACAAAATGAACAACATAACAATGCCACCCGAAAGAGGCTACCCCTTCGAACTTGTTGCAGAGAGCAAGTGGGGCTACAAGTGGATAAAATGGATAACCACAATTGAGCTGTCAGACGACGATACATACAAAGGCTTCTGGGAAAGCCGCGGCTGGCCCAACGACGGAAGCATAACTCCACCAGGCGGGAACACAGGTGGCGGCGGCATTCCAGAATTTCCATCATGGATAATTTTGCCACTATTCTTGGCGACCACACTGTTTGTCGTAATATACAGAAAGAAGCTGTTTCACAGTCGCCAAATAAGCGGGGCTTCGTTACAGACACGCACAACAAAAATAGCATAACAAACCGAGTAACATAGGCCTGCTCTGGCCTAAGTTCTGATGACAACGTTTTTACTTAATGCCATTATGTAGTGTTCCAAGGTTATCTGGTTGAAAATCGGTTTTCACGTATCAATTCATGGTTCTATAGACATGGCGGTAGACAGGGCAGCCGCGTTAGGATGTAACACATTTCAGGTCTTCACCAGGAACCCTAGACAATGGAATTCAACAGAACTTGCCCCAGAGACTGCCGAAGCCTTCGCAGACAAAGTGAAGAATCACGAGATGGAACCTGTTTTTGCTCACATGCCGTATCTTCCGAATTTGGCGTCTCCCAGAAACGAAATCTATGACAAGTCTGTGAAGACCCTTGAGTCAGAGCTGGAAAGATGCAGACAACTTGAGATTCCTTGCTTGGTAACTCATCTGGGCAGCCACCTTGGAGCAGGCATGCAGACGGGGTTTACGCGATTGGTCGACGGCATCAATCAAGCCTTCAAAGTTGCTGGCGGAGATGTCATGCTATTGCTTGAGAACACAGCCGGAACAAGAAACAGCATGGGAAGCACCTTTGAGGATATTCAGTACATAATTGAACGGCTGACTAATCCTGAGAGAGTGGGAATCTGCTTTGATACTAGTCACGCCTTTGCAGCGGGCTACGACCTCAGAACCGAGGAGGCTGTGGAGACGACTGTCAGGAAGATTGATGATGTGGTTGGGGTTGAGAGGCTTAAACTTGTTCACCTGAACGACTCGAAAGGAGACCTGAACTCCCACATAGACAGGCATGAACATATTGGCTTAGGAAAAATCGGGGATGAAGGATTCAGAAGCATACTGGCAACCAGATTAGGCGAGTTGCCTCTTGTAATGGAAACGCCCAAAGATGCCAGACGCAGCGATGTTGGCAACCTAGAGAAAGTAAGGGAACTGGCTGTTGGACTGTAGCTGTTTAGGTTCGTTTTTCGATTGGAATAAACTCTCTACCATACTCTCCGATGTACTTCGATGTGGGACGAATAAGAACTGCATCCGCATACTGTTCAAGCACATGCGCTGTCCATCCAGTTACTCTGCTTGAGGCAAAGAACGAAGTGAAGAATTCGTTAGGAACCCCTAAGACGTGCATGACTATTGCCGCATAAAAGTCCACATTGGGAAAGATTCCTTTCTTTTCGTGGACAGTGGTCTCAATCTTGTGGCACTTGTTATACATCGCTAATGAATTTCTTTGCTGACACATTCTTTCAGCCATTTTTCGAAGATGCTTTGATCGAGGGTCTTCAGTTCTGTAGACTCTGTGACC
>CAZJLG010000075.1:0-6561 GCA_964546665.1 uncultured Candidatus Bathyarchaeia archaeon | reverse complement strand
GCAGAGTGTTTCTTGAGAGATGTGGGTGTATGCTCTATTCTCCGGGCGATTACAGCAACTCCAAGCACAAAGTTGGAGATATGCCGCTTTCGGAGTGGAGCAGCAAACGTGACAACATAGTTACAGACACGAAACATCTGGAGAAGGGAATATCCGCCATCGAACTGAGCGAGAATCCGTCTAATTACGTTCTGCATTTGGACTATTTCAGGTTCAAAAACATCTTGGATTTTGATCTTCCGGAAGGCTCTATGTTTGTGCGAGCCCAATGTGAGCCCTTTAATCCTAAAATGGAGCTTTCTGAAGATAGGATGATACGGTGGCTGAGGCACTTCAAAATCAACCTTGAAAATGACTGCAAACCATATCAAATTCACGCTAGCGGTCACGCGTCTGGTCCAGAAATACAGGAAATGATAGACAAAATCCGGCCCAAGCTCCTTGTTCCTGTTCACACAGAGCATCCTGAGCTTTTCAGGAACAATGCAGGCAACATTTACAGACCAGAAAAGGGCGCAGAAAAGAGTGTACAATAAGGTTTTTTAGAGTCCGAAAAGCAGTTTATTGTGGAGATGTGAACGTTTTGAGTGAAGACTTTTCTTTAACCAAACTGAATAAACCAACAGACTGGAAAAATCTTACCGGAATGGCTAAGAAGCATACGCCGATTATCGAGGCACCAGCTAAAGTTAAAGCTAATGAGCCTTTTGCGGTGAAGATCAAGGTTGGCGGAATCGACGGAGTTGAGCACCCCAACACTTTGAGCCACTGGATAAACTGGGTTGCACTCTACGCTGGAGACCGTGCAATAAGCAGGATAGTGTTCGGCGCTGAAATGACAGACGGCTACGTCGTAACAATCAATGTAACATTGAGTGCGTCAGCCACCCTTAGGGCACAGGAATTCTGCAATCTACATGGTGTCTGGGAAGGAAAAGAAATCAAGGTCACAGTAGAGTAGACCTTTCAGAGCGTGGAAGCCAATTTTTTGGCGTCCATCCTTATTTTTTGCAGTTCCTCTTTTGTAGGCTTTCCTCTGATGTCGCCCATTCTGCCTTTTGTGCTGCGTTCCTTATTGCCAACGAACTCGCTGAGGACATACCATTCATCAACTACCGTGAATCCTATGTGCTCAAAGAACTGGCCCATATACAGCCCCACAGGCTTTGCTTCGCGAAGTCCAGTGTGCGGTCCAGAATATGTGCAGAACATAAGCGCTTTTTTTCCGGGAACTGTTGGGGCGCCTGTTTGGATTTTTCCTTCTTTATGATATTCTTTGAATTTTTTGAGCAGAAAATCTGTGACCTGTTTGGGCGGATGCCATTGAATAGAGGGAGCGCCAACACAGACAAGGTCGTAGTCGAAGTAGTCTATGTCGTCTGCTTCGGTTGTTCGCATTAGAGAAACCTTTACTCCCACATCCTCTAACCCATCCTTTATCGCATGTGCTACTTTCTCGGTGTTTCCAGTGTTAGACCAGTAGATTATTGCAGCATGTTTCATAATCATTCATCTTCTAGTTTTGTTTTAGAAAGGAAAAATGAAGACTTTAGGCTACTTTTTTTCGTCAAGGATCAGCATGGTTATGGTTGACCGAACCTCGTCTAGGCTCCGCACTTTCCATGTAACAATTTCTTTGAGTTTGTCCATGCTGTCTGCTCTAACTTTGGCAACTACATCGTAGACGCCATAGACAGGAAATATTTCCACAACTGAATCAAGTTTCTCTAAAGTTTCTACGACTTTCTCCATGTGTTTAGGTTCAGTGTTGATCAGAACATAAGCCATAGGCACTATAATCCTCTCCACATCTACTTCGGCTAGATGCACTAAATAATGTTTCTTTTTTGGCGAAAGCTCTCAGTTTTGTTTTTCGCGGTTACATCTAGAAACAAAAGCTCACAATGTGACGGGTTTAGTCTTTCATGTAATCAAACATCCTTTTTTGGATGCCCCCATCCTTCAACCCCATAACAAACTCTACAACATCGTTGGGTTCCCTGAATCGTAACTTGATTAGGCTCTGGAATCCCCAATCTGAACATTTAATGCGGGAAATGGTGGATGCAGCGCTAACGGATTTGGCGAAATCTTCGGTAAGATTGTAGGTGGCCAGAAAGGCTCCACACCAAACGTCTCCTGCTCCAGTAGTGTCAACAAGCTTGTCTGGAGGCAAAGTCAAGGCGGGAACCATCTGCAGGTTACCGTTCTCTTCGCTGATTATGGCGCCCAAGCTTCCCAAGGTGACAATCAGCCGTTTTGCTTTGATGAGCCTAACTGCGGAAGAGAGGGAATCCGTTTGGGCTAACGCTTTGGCTTCCGTGTCGTTTACAACAAAAAAGTCCGCCTTCAAGGCAACATCCTTGAGGATTCTCCTGTTTCTTCGTCCCTCTCGAATATAGTCTATCCACGTGTTAACAGAAACTTTGGTCTCTGGAGACTTCTGCTTAATCTTATCTACTATTCTGGCGACCTTTGAAGGCTGCATAGGCGAAATGTGGAATATGCTCTTGTGCCTAAGCCACTTGGCTGAGATGCTGCGGGACGTTATTCTGGAGCCTGCACCATGATTGGCTTTGAGGTAATGGGCTTCCCAGCGGCGGTCATACTTGATATGAAACTGTGTGGCTGGCTCATCATAGACTTTTATGTCTCTGTAGGGCAGAAGATTCAGAACGTCAAGGAATCTGTTGTCTTTTCCAGTGGCTGAAATCAAGGTAACGTTGGGGGACAGGGTTCTGGCTGCCATCGCCGCGTACAGGGCTGCTCCTCCGGGCTGAACTCTGGTGCCGTTGACGTTCTCAACTTTGTCAACTGATATGTGCCCCACAAACACCAGTCTTTGAGCTAACAACCTACTCCACCCCTAAGCGTCACATGCCCTGCTATTCACACAGATAGTAAGGTTCGATTTGAATAATGTTGCCCTTCAAGCCAAAACCAAAAGATAACTTTTATCAGCTATGCCACGTGTTTAGCTCATTAATCAGAGAGCGTATTAAAGTTGAGCACTAAACAGGATTCTCTGCTACGTTTTCGTCTAAAACGGAATCTAGAGAGACTAGCAGCCAGAGAAGGCAGAGGAACAGAGCTTGTCTCACTCTATGTACCCCCAGGGCGCCAAATCAGCGAAGTAGTTGCCATGCTAAACAACGAGTACGGAACAGCCTCCAACATCAAATCCAACACCACAAGAAAGAACGTTCAGGACGCCATAACCCGGGTTACGCAGCGACTGAAGATGTTCAAAAAGGTGCCCGAAAACGGGCTGGTGCTCTTCTGCGGAGCAATCCCCCAGAACGGTCCGGGAAGCGAAAAACTCGAACTGTACATAATCTCTCCTCCAGAGCCGATCCAGATTTACCTGTATCGCTGCGATGCCAGATTCCATACTGAACATCTGGCAGAGTTCTTGAAAGAAAAAGAAACCTTCGGGATTATTGTTTTGGATGCTTCAAATGCAGTTTTTGCTACGGTTAGAGGAAAACGTCTTGAGATTGTGAAGCAGATTAGTTCGGGTATTCCCGGAAAGTTTAGGGCTGGTGGGCAGTCTGCGAGAAGGTTTGATAGGCAAAGAGAGGCGAAGATGCAGGAGTTCTTCAATCGGGTTGGAGAACATGCAGACGAAATCTTTCTTCCTATTGAGAATCTGAAGAGCCTGCTTTTGGGTGGTCCTGGACCCACAAAATTTGATTTTGAGAAGGGTAACTATCTTCAGTATACGCTGAAGGAGAAGATTGTGGCTACCGTTGACACCTCTTATGTGAATGACCGGGGAGTGGAGGAGGTTGTGGAGAAGTCTGAGGATATTCTGCGGCGGATACGTTATGTTGAAGAAAAGAAGATTATGCAGAAGTTTCTCCGCGAAATCGGTCAGGACACAGGTTTAGCCACATACGGCGAAGATGAGGTAAGAAAATACCTTAACAACGGAATTGTGGATACTCTTCTTCTTTCTGAGGACCTAGAAAACGTCAGAGTTACGGTGAAGTGCAGCTCCTGCGACTACACTAAAGAGGAAACAATGAAGATGCATGAGGTCTCAGAGTTTGAGCAGAAAATAAGCGCAGAGGGCTGCCCCAAATGCAGTGTGCCTTCCATAGCTGTTGTGGAAACCAAGGAGCTCATAGACGAATTAGCTGAGACAGCGGAGCTGGCGGGAACTACAGTGGAAGTTTTGTCCGGCGACACAGAAGAGGGGCAAATGCTAAAGAAGTCTTTTGGCGGAGTAGCCGCGATTCTTCGTTACAAAGCCGCAGCCTAATACTCAGCGTCGAAATAAACCTTAGGATATCCTTGAACTTCGCGTCCTTTGCCCTTAGCCAACTTAACTTGCATTTTTTCTATTTTACATGTTCCAGCAAGGTCTTCCTCTGCACTACACAGAACATCCACGGCTTCTTTATCTTCCGAATAGAGGATTAACTTCTGTACAGAGGCATTCAGTGGCTTCTGGTTCTCGGCTTTGTCTCTCCGAATTTCTCCCATCACAGCAACAATCAAGTCGCCCTTCTTCTCTAACTCTTCGTCAACCAGCTCTTCTTGTATTGTAGGCCATAGGGAAACGTGGATGCTCTCAACTTCCTTGGCATCCGCGTACATAATCTGGTAGAGCTCTTCTGCGATGTGAGGCGAAATGGGGGCGAGAAGCTGCAGGATTCGGTAAATTGCAGTGTAAAGAGTATATTGGGCGGCAATTCTCTTTTCTTCTCCATAGACTTCAGGTTGATAGAGCCGATGTTTCACAGCTTCAATGTAGTTGTCGCAGAAACTATGCCACGTAAACTTCCTTATCTCATCAGTGGCTACATTGAATTGGCAGCTGTCCATAGCCTCGGTTACCTTCTGGGTGACCCGTTCCATCTTGCTCAGCAACCATCGGTCAATAAGCTCCAGTTTTGCTGGTTTCGTGTTTGGGTTGTAGTCTTCGAGGTGCATTCCCGCAAACCGTGAGGCGTTCCACAGTTTCCTGAGGAATCTCCATGCGTACTCTACGTCTTCCCATCTGAAGGGGATGTCTGAGCCGGTGGCGCCTCCGCCTGCAGCCCATTGACGGGGAGCGTCAGCTCCATATTTCTGGAAGACGTCGGGGGTGGCTACGAAGTTGCCGAGGCTTTTGCTCATTTTTCTGCCGTCGCTTCCGAGCACCATGCCGTTGATGAGGACGCTTTTGTAGGGTTTCTCGTCGAAGAGGGCAAGGTGACGGACCATCAGGTAGTATGCCCATGTGCGGATGATGTCGTAGCCTGAGGGATGCACATCAGCGGGATACAGTTTGTGCCAGTCCTTTTTGTCTGGCCAGCCCGCGTGAACAGCGCAGGTTATGGAGGAATCGAACCACGTGTCCAGCACGTCCGTTTCGGGGATAAATTCGGTGCTGCCACATTTTGGGCATCGGTCAATTTTTGGGGGGTCTGTTCTTGGGTCTATGGGCACCCAGTCAGGTTCGGCTAAGATGATTTCTTGGCATTGTTTGCAGTACCACACGGGGATTGGGGTGGCGAAGATTCTTTGGCGTGAGATTACCCAGTCCCAGTCTAGGCTGTTTGTCCAGTCTATCATCCGTTTTTTCATATAGTCTGGATACCATGTTACTTCTAGGGTGTTTTGTTTGACTTGCTCTGTGAAGATTCTGGTTTTCATGAACCACTGTTCATGCTCCAGTATTTCGATTGGATGTTTGCATCTCCAGCAGCATCCAACCTCTTGATGTAGAGGCTCAGTTTTTTCCAAAAGCCCCTCAGCTTCCAGGTCTTTTACGATGGCTTTTCGTGCCTCTACTGCTGTCAAGCCCTCATATTTTCCTGAGTTCTCGTTCATTCTTCCTTTATCGTCGATGAGAATGATGGGAGTAAGCTTGAGGGTTGAAACCGCCTGCACGTCAGCTTTGTCGCCGTATGTGCATATCATGAGTACGCCTGTGCCGAATTCGGGGTCTACCTCTTTTTCGGCTATGATTTTGACTTGGCGATCTGCTACGGGAACGGTGATGTTTTTGCCGATGTATTTGCTGTATCGTTCATCTTCGGGGTTGACGGCTACGGTTACGCAAGCCTGTAAGAGTTCAGGTCTGCTTGTAGCAATGGTCAGATGCTTGCCGTCTTCCAGCATGAACTTGATGTAGTGTAGGGTGCCTTCTTTTTGTTCATGTTCAACTTCTGCGTCTGCGATTGCTGTTTCGCAGCTTGTGCACCAGCTGATTGGATGCGTTCCCTTGTAGATTAAGCCCTTCTTGTGAAGCATAATGAAGCTGAGCTGCGTGTTTTTCCAGTAGCTGGGGTTCATGGTTTTGTATTCGGTTGTCCAGTCTACGCTGCAGCCGAGCCTGATGATGGCTTTCTTCATTATGGCTATGTACTTGTTGATGACCTGCTTGCACAGCTTAACGAATTCCTGTGGGGGCACATCGGTTTTTTTGATTTTGTGTATTTCCTCGGTTTTGACTTCTGTGGGTAGTCCGTGGCAGTCCCAACCCTGTGGGAAGAGGACGTTATATCCTTTCATGCGTTTGTAGCGGGCTAGGGCGTCTATGTATGTCCAGTTGAGGACGTTTCCCATGTG
>CAZJLG010000074.1:0-6585 GCA_964546665.1 uncultured Candidatus Bathyarchaeia archaeon | reverse complement strand
AGCTTTCCAAAGCATGGGGACTCTCCACTGCCATTGACCTTCATGACTGCGACCCTGACCTCCTGAAAAACGCTGAAGCAATAAAAGAGTATACTGCAAAGGTTTGTGCAGTTATAGATGCCAAACCCTGGGGGCCATGCCATGTTCAACACTTTGGAGCTAATCCAGATGTTGCCGGATATTCTATGATGCAGCTTGTTGAAACTTCTTTAGTGTCTGGTCATTTCGCAAACAAAACAAACAGAATCTTCTTGGATATATTCAGTTGTAAATATTATGACGCCGTCAAAGCTGTAGAGTTCTCAAAGGAATTCTTTAGAGCAAAAGATGTCACGTTCAAATGTATGCTTAGAAAATAGTTTTTTTGTAGTTGCTACCTTCTTTCATCTGTCAAACTTGGTAGCCTGAGATGAGCTTTAGAGACAAGTAACTTCTGTAAAACCATCAAAAAACGCTTCAACTTTAGATTTCAGCTGCAAGATTGTTCCAATGGAAGCATTCGGGTTTAGAGATATACGGGCTTAATATGCTCGTTGTTTTAAACCAAGAAGTGTCTTTCAGGTGGAGAAGAGAAAAAAATGTTTGCTACGATAAGGATGTAGAAAAATCGTGAACCCTGAAGGTGGTTCTCCAGAGTTATGCATTTTGTTTGTCATGTTTTTTCTACTTTGACAACCACTTCTTTTGGTCCTTGCATTCTGTCGTAAAGCATTTTTGCTATTGTGAATATGACCCAGATGATGACTCCGTAGATTACTCCGTTTATGATTCCTTCAGCTAGGTGCTGGTACGTCGTATCAACTGCCGGATTATAGATATCCGGAACAACTGCTTTCAGTATCGCTTCTCCTGGCGGTAAGGGGACTCCAAGTGATATCAAAAGAAACAGGACGAATGATATGACGAAGACTACTGCTCCAATCATCGTTTCACCTCCATCCCAGTGTGGTATGCTGGGAAGGGTTCTTAAAACCTTTGAAAAAAATGCTGTTAATTTCTATAGCTGTGCTCTATACTGTTTTTATTTAGAGTTTATTGTTTCAGAGAGTATTCGCTGATTTTTATGAACAATCTGGTGTCAGTTTTTTCTTTGCTGAATTTTGAAATCTCGATTGCTCCAGTGAAGATTGGACCGTCTATTGTCATGGTGTGGTATTCGCCGTTCTCTCCGCAGGGGTCCATACCTTTCTCTTTCGCGAGCGCCTTCAAATCTTTGACAGAGTTCTTGTTAAGTTCCCGTCCCATCCACTCTTCTGTGAACCACTCTCTGCCCAAACAAGTGAAAACTGATCTGAAACCGGATGAAACTTCGTCATCCAAAACTTCGCCGGTGTCCTTTTCCCACAATGGCATAATCACGGAGATGTCTAGCCCTTTAGTTACTTTGTCCATCCACCGTCCATGCAGTTCATCCACAACATAGATGTCCCCTGTCACGATGCCCTTGATGCCCATCTCCACTAGTTTAGCAATTGCTTCGCGGTATGTTTTTTCGAATGGTTCTTGAACTGGAAGTTTTAGCAGGGGAATTCCTATGGATTTAGATTGAAGCTCCATGATGGGGAGTGGGTGACAGTTTGCGGGCCATGTTTCGGCGACGAAAGCAACCAAGTATTCGACGTCGTATCCTTCTTTCAATACTTTGTGTAATGATAGGGCTGATTCCATTCCGCCGCTCCAAGAAACTGCAACTTTCATTTTTATTACTCCTTAGTGTATGATGAACGTTTTTGTTCAGTTAACACCAAAATAGTGGAAGATTCAGATATAAACGTTTCCGTAACTATGAAAGTTTAATCAGCATATACAAAAAAAGCTGAACATCCGTTCATGTGCTATGCTTGGCTTAGTTGAAGCATATCCTTCAGGGCTCAAAGCCCTTAAAAGAAAGACAAAGTTTTAGAGTAGTCCGATGAATGTGAGTTGACGTGAAATTATGACGCTGTGCAGCCTATGTGGAAGGAACGATGCAGTTTTTGGTCGCAGCTACTCAGGGGAGAATCTTTGTACAAGATGCTTCTGCAGAAGCGTTGAAGACAGGGTACGGAAGACAATCTCCAAGTATGGCATGCTGGGGCACAAAGACAGGATTATGGTGGCTGTCTCCGGAGGCAAAGACAGCGTTACTCTTCTTCACATACTTGCGAAGATAGAAAAGGAGTTCCCGGATGTGGTTCTCTGCGCTGGCACAGTTGATGAGGGAATAGGGGGCTACAGGGATGAGGCACTGAAAATTGCCGAAAAGAACTGCCGACAGCTTGGAATAGAGCATGTGGTCACGTCCTTCAAGGAGCTGTTTGGGTATGACTTGGATGAAATCGTGGAGTTGACCCGAAAAAGAGAGAAGAGCGGGTTGACGCCCTGCAGCTACTGTGGGGTGCTCAGAAGGAAGGCTCTTAACATGATGGCTCGGGAGGCTGGCGTGGACAAGCTTGTTGTTGCTCACAGTTTAGACGATGAAACCCAGACCATGCTCCTGAATGTTGTTCACGGCGACCCCATGCGAATTGCACGCTCAAAGCCTGTTTTGGATGTTATTCACCCGAAGCTTGTGCAGCGAGTGAAGCCCCTATGCATGGTGCCGGAGAAGGAAGTTGTTCTGTACGCTTACCTGAAGGGAATAGAGTTTCAGTCCATTACCTGCCCCTACGCTCAAACCGCTCTAAGAAACGACATAAGAAACATGCTGACCCAGATGGAGTATAAGCATGCTGGAACATTATTCACTGTTTTCCGTTCCATGGAGAAGATACAACCGGCGCTGGAAGCCGCTACAGATGAAGTGAAGATACAGGAGTGCCGACTGTGTGGAGAGCCAACCGTTGGGAAGCTATGCAGATCCTGCCAGATGTTACAGGAACTTGGCGTCACATAGCCTGATATAGAAAGATTCTTTTTTGTCAAAACTCATGATGGAAGGCTGTGAGCTATATTGACTGTGCTGTCTGACTCTGAAATACTGGAACATCTAGAAACGGGCGCTATCAAGCTTGAGCCCTCCGACATCTCTGCTTGCCTGAATCCAGCAGGCTACGACCTCAGATGCTCCAAGAATGTGGTTCTGAAGCCGAAACAGTATGAGCTTGTGGCTACCCTCGAAACCGTAGAATTAGGCTTGAACATAACCGCCTATCTTCATATCCGGTCCTCTCTTGCCCGCGAAGGCGTTATAGGAAGCTTCGCCGTTGTTGACCCAGGCTTCCGCGGACAGCTTACACTCAATCTTCATAACGTCAGCGAAAAAGAGGTCACATTAAGGGAGGGGGAACGGATAGTACAGATAGTTTTCCACCGTCTCGGAAGCACAGCACAGAAAGGCTACAGCGGCTCATACCAGAACAGCAAGGGAATCGTTTCAAGCAGAAGAAACGAACAGTAATGCTGTTGCTGCTGTTTTCAGAAAAAATACTGTTTTCAACAATGTACCTCTATTAGGCTCCTAATATGCTCGAGATTTCCGTATTGCAAGCTTGGAGTACTCTTTGTCAACGAATCTTGACTAAAGTGCATGTTCGTGGTCAAGAAAGTTTGACAAAAACGCTTTTATCCAAAATTTAGTCCGTATTGGACAGGGGTTTGATGTGTCATTAAGCAGATTGTTGCGATATGCGAGTGCTGGGTTTGCTGTTTTGTTGTTTGGATTGTTGTTTGTGGCGTTTGTAGGTGCTTCTTATGAGCCTTCGGTGGGCGTGAAGGAGGGCGATTGGATTGAGTATGATATTAGCATAAATGGTACTGGTTCTCCGCCGCCAACACATGATGTTAGGTGGTTGAGGATAGAGGTTTTGCCGGTTCAGGGCACGGCTTTCTCAGCCAATTTTACTGTCAGGTACGCTAATGGGACAATGGGCAGCGCCGTTTGGGAGTATAACTTCACTGAAGGCGATGTTCGAGGTTGGACAATTATTCCTTCGAATTTGGGTCCCGGAGACACATTCTATGACTACTCGATACACAATGGAATACCAGTTAATGTGACGATTCAAAGTGAAGAGCAGAAAACTGTGATGGGCGCAAGCCGAACCGTAATATATGGAAGCGACAACTTCAGGCACAAGACATGGGATAAAGAGACTGGCGTGTTTCTTTACGCTTCAGAGCATTTCAAGAACGTGACAAACAAGGATGGCTGGTATATAGAAGACATAACAGTTACTACGCAGGCAATTGCCACAAACATGTGGAGCCCCCAAAATGCGGAAGCAAATCAGGCAGTGCTTTATGGAGTGGTTGGAGCAATAACGCTGGTGTTGCTGATATGGCTGTCATCAGTAGCTGTTTCAAGAAGCAAGAAAATGAAAGAACTGTCTTTGGATTCCTCGGCTCAGGGAAAGATTGTGGTCTTCACTGCCGTTGTTGCTGTTTTGGCGGAGATTGCAGCTATGGCTTTCGTACCCTTCTATGACCTGGGTTTAAGCGTCTCCGAATTTAATCTGATTCTGCAATCTTTCTGGGCATCCTTTGTCTTAATGAGCATGTGGTGGAGAAGGAAAGGCAACTATCTTGTGCATGAGATTACCATGCTGGTAGTGATGTGCCAATCGTTGGTTGGCTTTTCTGCAGTGCTGCTTATGGACCCCATGAGCTTCAGTTCCATGGCGGTGCTCGCTAATACGCCTACACGTTTGGTTATGAACTTCTTTCATGTCATCTTTTCAGTTCCAGCATTAGCTTTTGGGACATGGCTTGTTGTGATTTGGCGTCCCAACTCACCAACTTATCCAGCTAAAAGCAGAAGAATCGCGCAACTGACACTCATTTTGTGGCTTCTATCATACGCAGTGGGCGCCCTGGACTTTCTGATGCTTCACACAACAGTCTTTGGATAAACAAGAGTCTAAGGGTTCAAAGAATAGAGTGTTGTAGCCGTCAAGATGATTTGGGCAAGAGTGGAGTCTGCTTTTGGAAAGTTAGTTCTGGTACGTATTTTTGTTTAGCAAGTTATATGTTAGTCTTTGATGTATGATGTCGTAAGTAATCTGAGGTTAATCCTGTTTTGAGACTAACCATCTCATAAACATAGAGGATGGAACAGAGAAAAATGAAGAAACTCTTCAGAAGCAGGAAAGCGTTAAGCCCAGTGGTTGCCGCCATCATTCTCGTTGCGGTGACTGTAGCAGTTGCCATTGCGGTGGCAGCGTGGATGGGTTCTATGGCAGTGAATGAGATGGAAGTAAGCGAATTAACTATAACTCACCTAGATTTCACGGTAGGCGACACTGAAACCGGAAAGGTAATCGTTTATGTGACGAATTCGGGGACAAGCGACGTTACGGTTTACAGGATAAGAGTCAACGGCGAAAACGAGGGCACTTGGTCATCAGAAACTTCAAATCAAGTTACCGCAGGGACTTCTGAAGTGTTCACGGTAACAAGGGTTGTAGCTCAAGCAACCAAGTACTCGGTAATCCTGTACACTATCGATGGAACAATGGTGGGCTCTTACACCGACACAGCATAAACCAAAAACTTCAACCTTTTTCATCAGAAGCAGTTTCTTGTTTGTTTTAGTTGAATTGTTCGAAAAAAGCAATTATTCAGTATCGTGTGTCGTAAGATTTAAATGTAGTTTGTGTCTAATTATCTTGCAGACGTATAAACTCAAAGTCGAGTAAGAGCAAAAATGATAAAACTCCTAAAAAATGAAAAGGCTCTAAGTCCCGTCGTTGCGGCTATAATACTAATTGCCGTAACAGTGGCGGTCTCTATCGCAGTTGCAGCATGGATGGGTTCACTAACCATCGGCTTCATGGATTCAACAAGCGAACTGACAATCATAGGCGTAGATTTCACGGCTGGCGACGCTGAAACGGGAAGGATAGCAGTTCATGTGACTAATTCGGGAACATCTTATTTCACGGTTAAGAATGTGAGAGTGAACAGTGAGCTTTTGTCTTCATGGGCGTCTGGAACTTCAGATACGGTAGCCCCTGGTGCTTCTGAAACATTCACGATAACGCAGGCGGTAGCTTCAGGAAGCAAGTATTCAGTAGCCTTATATGATATGGATGGAACGCTGGTGGGCGCATACATCGCCACAGCATAGAGCCAACCGAAAGTTACTAAGCCATGCTTGACAGCTCCTTGAGCAGGTTATGGAACCTTCAGACGGAGCAGGCTTGTGGACGTGCTAGAAAAGCTACTTTAGTCTCAATGTGCATAGTTTGTAGTGTGGTTTTATGATAGCTATTGTTGGCGCTGGGAAGGTAGGCAGCGCAGCGGCTTTTAATATATTGCAGGATCAGATTGGGGACGTAGTTCTGATTGACCTTAATTCAGATTTAGCGAAGGGCGAAGCCTTAGATATGATGCAGGCTGCCCCGGCGATAGAGTTTGACGGAAAAATTCAGGGAACATCGGACTTCAGCGAAATGGAGGGGTCAGAGCTTGTGATTGTTATTGCTGGTCGCGGCAGAACCCCAGGAATGACCCGTATCGACCTTATGAATACTAACGCGAAGATTATACGGTCAGTGGTTAAGGAAGTTGCTCGGTATGCTCCAGAGTGCAAGCTTATGATTGTTACGAATCCTGTTGATGTGATGACCTTTATTGCCCGAAGGGAGTCGGGTTTGGCTCCGAACA
>CAZJLG010000073.1:0-6592 GCA_964546665.1 uncultured Candidatus Bathyarchaeia archaeon | reverse complement strand
CCTTCGAAAACGATGGGGGTCTAACGGTCCATCTGGTCTCATTATGGATAATCAATTCGACAGACCGTCAACGCTATGACATAAGCGTCATCATAAACTCTGCGGAGACCAAAAATTACATTCGCGGAGACATCTCGTTGCCAGAAGGCAATTACACCGTGAAAGCGGTTACTGAACGGGGAAACATAGCAGTCTATTTTGGAAGCTAATTATTTAGCTACACAAGCCTTCAACGCTTCTACTGCCCTATTCTGGTCTTTGGCTTCAACAAGCTGTATTTTGTAGAGTGACGCCAATTTTCTGCCGTTCTCGCTCATCCTCGGAATCGCAACAAGACAAGCCCTATCTGGAGTAGCATCAAAAATCTTTGCGAACATAGAAATCACTGACTGCTCAGACACAACATCATCCGAGGAGGTGGCAAAATCAATCACTGTTGTGTTCTGTTTCTTTCCAGAGGAGACAGCGGTTAAATCAAACATGTGCCGTGTCCCAGATTTTCCATTCAAGAAACCGGGACTCTCTACTTCAAAGCCTAGACCTTCCAACAGCTCAATCACTGGCACTGTTAAAACATAACCCATATTTGCTTCACTCGCAGCTTCGGGGGTTAAACGGTAGGAGTAAACGTCTTTGTAGATGGCGTCATCAAAGGCGAAGTTTGTGTGGCAGTCACGGCAAAAATGAGACGGAACAGGAATGTCAAAGCTCTTTTTACATTGATTGCAGGTACACCATACTCCTGCTTTGTGATAGTCCAAGTCAGGACTGACCAATTCTTTGTTGCATCTAGGACAAACCAGGTCTCCATTCTTCTGAAAGCGGTCTTCGGTGTCGATGTATCCACATTTTATGTGTTCAATCAAGGCGCTCTTCTTGACGTCGAAGGATTTGCAGTGAGGACACGTGTAATGTATCGAAATGTTAGCTGAATTACAGGAAGGACAGTAAACGATTTTGTCATAAAGCTTCCTCTCCAGAACGCCCCCATCAAACAATCTCTGCAAAAAGTTCTCAGTGCGGGAGTGGTCTCCCACAACCTCATCAACCACCGGATACATGAAACCGAGCTTCGGATCGTAAACAGGCTTCAATGTGCTAAGCTCGTCGCTCATAAACTTGCTGACAAAAAGCTGCACTTTATGGTCCTTGTACAGCTTAAGCAGTTCTTTTTTCGAAGCTTTCGGCATCAGTATCTTCCTTTCCGAGTTGCAGCAGCGGTTTCTCTACCGCATCTAAGATGCATCCTATACTTCAAAGTTATTTAAAATGTTATGGCGAAGTAATTCGTATTTTGCATTCAGCTTTTCATCAGATGTCGTCCACAATATTCCTTGGTGCGTGAAATATTCACAGGAAGGGGTAGGAGCTGCAGGGTGGAGAGCGCAAGGGGTATTACAGTGGTTGGGGTTAAGTCAAAATTAAATAAGAAGATTGTTTATCCTAAGTAGCATACAGGTAGCAAATCAAGCGTGAAAGCACAAATCAGCATTGAGGGAATGAGGTAAATGGCTTCTAAAGAAAATGTGGACAGCACAACTTTCAGCTGGACTGCCCCGAAGGGACTGCTGACAGTAGGTTTGTTTCTTGCCATAGCGTTTGTTTCCGAGTTCTTTATGGTCTCCTTTTTTGCGGGTTCAGGACTAACAGAAGTGGCTACATCACTGTTACCAGTCAGCCTCCTCTTTCACATTCTGCCCCTTGCAGTAATAATTGTCCTAGTCCTAAGCTGGACATACCTCACAAAAAACATGGTCATGAGACCACAAAGAAAAGCGCCAACTAAAGTCTCGAAGAGCCGAAGACGACCAACAAGAAGAGCCCGCAAGTCCTCACCAAGCGCCACTGGAGCTGTCAAAAATGTTTTAGGCAAAATTGGCTCAGCGTTTGGTTCAGGCGGCGGTTCATCTGTGCCGCGGCGGCTCTCTTTCGGCAGAGTAGCCTTTGAAAGTGCCATAACTGTCTTGACGATTTTCCTGTTGGCGATTATTTTGTTGTCTGTTTTGGTGTATCCTAACCTTTTCACCGATTTTGCGGTTGGATTTTACAGCAAAACTGCGGCTTTGCAAGGGTTTCTGCGGTCACTAGCTGAAGGATTGGTCTCGGTTTTTGGTGGCTTACAGTCTATTGCTCCTGGATTCAGAAGCGCCTTTGAAGGCATTGTATCATCCAGTTGGGTCTCATTATCTGGGGAGGACCTCTTGTGGCGGTATGTTTTCTGTCAGAATGCGGCTGCGTGGATTTCAGCAATATCTGTTTTGGTTTATGTGCGGTATTTCTCTGGAGCCCGCAGCATCAAATAAACAGGATTTATCAGCCGAGCGCCAGTTTTTGAGTTAATTATACATGTTGATTATTGGTGCATAAGCCTTTTATCAAATTTCAATAACTCGAGGTTAGTGAGGAGTGTTAATGTCCAAGAAGGTATTGGTTAGAATAGCTGCGCTCGTTTTTGCATGTTCAATTCTAGTTAATGTTTTACCCGTTTTTGCGCTTGACACCTTGGCGCCTTCCGATTTTCAGCTTGAGTCATGGCAAAAGGAAATCGACTTCTTTGATTACGTTAGACTATACGCCACATTGCATGGTCAGACGCCTCCAGCAGAAAACTCGCATGCATACCTTAATCTTGAATACGCAAATGTTTCAGGTCTGCAGATGCTTTCCGCTGGGCTAGTCAACATCACAGACGAAGAAAACGCGTTGACTATTCCAATACAAACCACGATGATGCATTACAAGTCCAGAGACGGGCTGAAAGATGTTGTAACCGCCTCAAGCTTCGTGATGCTCATGGCCTTCAACGAGACCTCAGACACAGTTTTTGAGCAGTCGCCAGACAGGAACGACACGTTATATGCGTCCTTCAGTTTAGGCTACGACTTGAACGATCTTTTTGCTGAGAACAAGAAGCCTGACTTGAACAGCAAAACCGAGATTATACCCTTAACGTCCTCAGAGGATGGGCTGGTTTGGACATGGGGCATGAAATACACTGACCTTGCTGCCTTGTGGTGGAAAACGTCGATTGACCCAGATAATCCATCGAAGGACCCTAGGCCAGTGGCTTTGACGGTTTATGATGAGTTAACATTCACTTACGAGTTGAGGATTGACCCTGCAACGGGAGAAGCTACTCTGAGCATGAATTATGTGATAGGCAAGATGAGAGACATGTGGGTTTTTGCTTGGCTAATAATTCTTCCCATCACGGCTCATTACAATGCAACAGGATGCTACAGACTGAACGGGCAACAAATCTCGGAGGAGACAATATACGATTTCATTGGCACCCGAGGAATCCAGATGAGCACAGTCAATTTCCAGGCAACAGTAATACTCGACCACACAGCCCACTTTGAATCCTCAGGCCTTGACGTTCAAGATGAAGAGGTGCCTGTTGACGATTCGACAATAGAGGCCTTTGCTGATGACGGAGAAAAAATATTGGATGCCGACTTTACAACAAAAGAGGCCTATAAGCTCTTCAATTATACTCTTGACTCTACGGAAACAACCTACGATACATATCAGACCACAACAAGAACATGCAAGATAGAGGGCTTCGCAAACAACCCCATATTCGCTGTTCACACATCTCTGATGCGGTTTATTCCAGTTGTGCTGGCCAGCATTGACCCAGAACTGTATGAACAAGCCAGAGACCATCTGCTGGACATGAACTATGCTGATTACTTCTACTTGACAGCTTACCCAGAGTACAGCGGCTACAGGATTGAGCATGACCCCACAATAACGGCCTACTGCCACCTAACAACCAGCCAAGAACTACCAGAAGACAATGGAGGGGATACGGCGCCAAACATGGGGGGAGCCTTGCTCGTGATTATCTTCATCATAATGGCAATCATTGCTGTAGCGGTGCTTGTTACCAGAAAACGGTCATAACCTTGCCAAAATGTAGCCAAAATCTTTGATTTGGTCGGGTATTGAGGCAAAAGTGATAAAAAGCATTGTGGTTCATAGGAAGTTTATGCCAAATCCAATCTTCTCAGTTATAACAACAGGACGGCATGAGAACGACAGCCGAGTCCTAGAAGAGACTTTCAACAACTGGGAAGTAGCGAAGAAGGTTTTTGAAGAGAAGACTGGAAAAAGCAAGGCAATAGAGTTTTTGATTGCCGATGCAGGAGAAAACGCGGAGTTCCCGGAAATCTGTGACTCTACAGTGATTTCTCCTAAGGAATACGATGATTACAGGAAGGAGCTATTGAAAGAGGGAATAATCAAGTATCCAGGATGGGATACTCCTGCAATAGGAAGGAATTTAGGCTTCAAGCATGCCAAGGGGCGGATAGTTGTTTTCCATGACATCGACTCCCTATTCTCTACTGGAACCGAGATGGATGACACGTACCTGTTTTCTGAATTGGACAAATACGAAAACTACTTCGAAGTGATGTATCAAGCCTTCAGAAGAAAAGACATCATTGCTACCGTGCCATCTTTGAGACCAAGAGACAGCCTTAAGCTGGGAAGAAGATTTGGAATCATGGGAGCCAACTTTTTGACACGATTTTCCCTCAAGTTTCCGACCGTAGAGATACTGGGGATTCCTGTGATTGGAGCCAGCGTCCCCGGATGCAGTATTGCTTTGCTAAATGACGTTGCCGCCAGAATGTCAAATAATGGGTATGGACCCTACGACCCAGAGCTGGGAGTTTCTGAGGACCAAAAAATTTCTAGGCTAATGTCAAGGCTTGGAAGAATCTCCTATGAACGGTGCGCCGGAGTTTTCACAAGAACAATAAGCAGAGTCAGCGACGGCTATGACATCGCCAAGTCTCTAGGTTACGCAATAAAGGGGTCCACGTATTTCCTGTTTCCAGGGCTTTTCAAGTACCGCAGACACTCGTTAACAATCTAAAAAACTATTTTTGGTTCTGAAGCTTTTTTGCGGCTTCATCGATGACGGCTTTTAGTCCGTTGAGCCCAACAGATTTAGTTTCTTTGACCTGAAGCCCAGTGTTGGCGCAGAATTCGTCTATGTCACTTTGGAGGTCATCCAGATTGTCCAGAGAATCGATTATCATGACTCCCTCTAGGTACTCAAACTGCTCTTTTATGCCCTTCATGTCCCAATCGAATATTCCGCGAAAATGCTTGCTTTTTTTCAGGTTTGATGGCATCCAGCCGGGGGAAAGGTAGAAGTGGCTGGAGTCTGGGTCGGCTTCTAAAAGTTTCTGGTGTCCGCCAAGCAGGCAGTCGATACAGTTTAGGGCATCAACTTTGACTGTGTTCCGGTATTTTTTGACGATACGCTTGATTCCGTAATGGCACATGTCGCCGTAAACAACGATTACCCCGTTTGGCGCATTGTCTGCATGCTTTTCGAGGGCTGAGGTCAGCGCTTTTTCCAGTTCAGCATAAACTACGTGGAGCCCAGCATCCAAAAAGATAGGCTCAACGTCCAGCTTCTTTTCTTCAACTAGTTTTTCGATTTCTTTTCTTAGGATGCCACAGGAAATAAGGATGGGGCGGGGTTTGCTGAGCATCTTGTCACTTTTTTTCTAGCTCAGAAATCCAGTTGTCAAGTTTTTCTCTGGCTTCTTCGTCGCCCATTTGGATTAGGGGATGCTTCATCAGGTATGCGGAGGCGTAGGTTAGGTTGCCGCTGACGCCTTTGTCTAGCGCCAGTTGCGCGCATCTTATCGCGTCGATTGCTACTCCGCCGCTGTTGGCTTTGTCGTCCACATCCAGTCGGATTTCCATGTTGAAGGGCACATTCGCGAACATTCTGCCCTCTATTCGGATGAAGGCAAGTTTGGTGTTGCCCAAGAAGGGGATGAAGTCGCTTGGTCCAATGTAGATGTCCTTGTCATTCAGTCGCTGATTAGCTGGGATCAGGCTTTGAACGGCTTCTGTTTTGGAGATTTTTTTGCTTTCCAGCCGCTCCCGCTCAAGCATGTTAGCGAAGTCAGTGTTTCCGCCAACGTTAATCTGGTAGGTTCTATCTATCACTGCTCCCCGGTCTACGCAGAGTTTGGCGAGGGTCCTGTGGGTTATTGTTGCTCCGATTACGCCCTTAACGTCATCTCCCACGATGGGCAGACCCGCTTTTTCGAACTTTTTCAGCCAGCCTTCGTTGGATGCAATGAAGACGGGCATGCAGTTTATGAAGGCGCAGCCTGTTTTCAGGGCAACGTTTGCCCAGAACTCGACGGCTTTTTGGCTTCCCACAGGCAGGTAGTTGATTAGGATTCGTGTTTTTGTTGTTTCTATTTCCTCGATTGCCTCTTTCTCAAGCTCTTTCTCGGTTTTTGTTTGCTTGAGGGGATTAATCATGCTTGCAACGTAGACGCCTACGCCGTCAAGAATCGGACTCTCCTTCACTTCTCGTGAGGTGCAGCTTGAGGCGCTGTCAACCCAGTTAACGTAATTTGGGTCCTGGAATATTGCTTCGTTTAGTGGTTTGCCTACCTTGTTTTCTCCCACATCAAAAGAGCAAACGAATTCTAGGTCGTCTGTGCTGTAGCCGCCGAGTTTTTCGTGCATCAATCCCAGTTTCTGGATTTCTTTTCGCTTGTAGATTTCTATTCCCTGAGCTAATCCAGCGAAACAGTTTCCTACG
>CAZJLG010000072.1:0-6702 GCA_964546665.1 uncultured Candidatus Bathyarchaeia archaeon | reverse complement strand
TACGGCACACCCACCGCCAGCTTGTCAACCTCAACCTTTCCGTCCTTGGTGAACTGAAAAACATACTCATGGCACTTGTTCACGAAGCGTGCACTGTTGACGGGCTTAAAGTGTCCCACCGCAATGTCCCCACAGATGTTCGGATAATCGCCTGCATCCTCTCGGGGGATGGCAATGGACTTTATCCAGTGAATAACGTTCTGCAGCACAAAATGCTTCCTAAACCTGAAGGCTACCTCCCAGGCAACCCACGGGTCCTTAGGCTTATACCCGATGTTCAGAAAAAAGGAGCCAGAGTCACAGAGAACACGTTTACACTCTTCTGCCACATTTTCCATCCAGTCAAGATACTCTTCTCTGGAAACGCTGTCATCATAGGAGTTGTATTTTATTCCCAGATTGTATGGAGGAGACGTCACAATAACATCCACTTCCCCCTCCTCAAGAAACCGCCTCATCCCCTCAAGGCAATCCATAACAACAACCCGGTTTTTTTCACACCTCAAACCTACGTCATCCCACAAACAACAACAAACCAATCATATTAGGACACTAATAATACTTCATTGTTGAAAACATGCTTTTTTCAGAAAAACTTCCACAAGAACAATTTTGGTGGGGCCGCCCGGATTTGAACCGGAGTCCCGAGAGTCCAAGTCTCAGAGCCTGGACCAAGCTAGCCGACGGCCCCTCTCTGTAAGAACAGAGAAACCACAGATTCGTAGACCCTAACAAAAAACTTGCGGATTTTTGGCAGGATTTTTCCTCTGTGATAGAACCATATAGACTCTTTGTAGGAAAATAAACTTTCTGGAAGCCTTCACGGAACTTGATTAGACAATTTTATCCGATGACTTCTTTTGAAATGTCTCTTCCTGTCCCAGAACTTCTGTGTCTTCCACCCATGAGCATCGGCACCAAAGACATCAGGTCTATAGCCGCCAACCAGAGATACGTATTCTTCAGGCTTGCCGAAAATATGGCAATATCCGATGCAGAGATTGTGCCGGGATTCAATGACGTAAGAATCCGGGTAATCAGTGGATAGGGCGCAGTTAAGGACATGACTAGCATAGCCAAATTGAGGCTGACTGTAAGCCCAATGTTGAAGAAAAGAAGCATCGTTGCAGAGCTTATGCCTCTTCTGTTCAGCGGCGCTGAATCCATAATTGTTCGCATGGTAGGCGCAAGAAAAAGTCCTGTGCCAACACCAAAAATAATCATGTGAAACGCAAAAAGGCTGTATGGCGCTGTTGAGGGCGTCAAATTAAACAGGATTAACCCAGCGCCACTAAGCAATAAACCTGAAACAGTAAAAGGCAAATGACCATACTTGTCAGACAAACGCCCACTCAGAGGACCAATCGCCAAAAACGCCAACTCAAAGGGAATAATCTCAATCCCCGCCTGCAAAGGAGTAGAATCACGGGCAAGCTGAAACTCTAAACTTAACAGCAACAGCACCGCAGACCAAGCAATAGCATTCAACAACAACGCCACTATTCCGCTTGTAAACTGCCGAATTTTGAAAATGCTGAGGTCAAGCAGCGGATATTTTTCACGTTTCTGCCTGAACAGGAATGCTATCAATGCTGCCGCCGAGATTATAGCAAAAGCATAGACGATGTTCTGGTTTGGTCCCAAACCATAGGCACTAACTGTAAAAACTAAAAGTAGATCAAGAATAAAGACAAAAAACTCCACAAAGCCTAACCAATCGATTTTTTCATCTCTACTCAGCACCCCAACCTCCTTCAGTTGACGGTAGGACCAATATGTCCCGAATGCTCCGATTGGAATGTTGATGTAAAATAGTGCCCGCCAATCCAGATACGACAGGATTAATCCGCTGAGAGTAAGACCTATTATGGCGCCCGCACGAAACGAAATCTGATTTGTGCCCACAGCCAATCCAAGCTTATGTTTTGGTGCCGCATCAGTAACTATCGCAAGGCTGTTAGTGAGCAAGAACGCCGCTCCGATTCCCTGTACAGCCCGAAACATAATAACCTGCAGAGGGTCTTGACCCAAACTGGTCAACCCTGAACCTATAGTGAAAATGGCAAACCCTGCCGTGAAAATGCGTGTTCTCCCAAAAATGTCCGCTAACCTGCCTATAAGAAGAAGCATAACTGTGCTTGCCAAAACATAGGATTGAGTTATCCATATAACCTGCTCAGGGTCAGCATTCAGTTGTGCTGCCACCTGCGGAATACCGATAATAACAATCCTTGTATCAATGCCCGCCATCAGCACTCCGATGGTAGTTACAGATAAGGCAACCCAATAATACTTCAAATTTCAATCATCCACTCTATTTTGAAAGTACGATGAAATGTTCTAAGACGATAACCCTTCTGCCATTGCACGTAAATCTTTTGTGCAACATTTTCTGTTTTTTAGCCTCAAAATGTCTGAGCGCCCCAGAAACATGAGTGAGCGGTAAGCAGTTTTGGTTGTCAAAAAATCTTGACCTAAAACTAACCGATTTTTTCTGTTAGTCAAGAAACCTTTACAAAAAGTCTTTTAGGCAAAAAGAAACGAGAGATATCTGTCTTTGGCGGGATTGAAATGAGCAAGAGACAGGCTGACGACAAAAAACTTGCTGGCGCCCTAATATGCTGCCTAATTTTGGGAACTAGCATGGTTTCAGTCATTGCCTTCTATAGCTCAATCTTGAATACCAACCAGAATACAATCAATTCTTTGAATTCCGACATAGCCGAAAGAGATGCGCAGATTTCCTCGTTAAATTCTGAAATGGAGACTATGCAGAGCCAGATTGCCAACCTGACCTTCGAAAAGGAAACCCTTGAAAGCCAAATCCTCAACCTCACCGAAATAATCGAGCTCAGCAAAACAGAAAGTTGGATAGACGAATACTTTGATAACGTAACCGCAGGCACATACATATCCTGGAACAGGACAATAGACTACGCAGGATACATCAAATTTGACAAGTTTGGTGGAGGCTCAACAAACGGAACAGGCGAAATCTACGCCCAGGTAATATGGGCATCAAACAACCGCGTATATTTTGACGAAAAAAAGATTCTTGGAAAAGACTCAATTTTCAGATTCCCGGTTCTGCCCACCTCAAACTTGGAAGTAAGAGTTGGTTTTGACGACCCAGAAAACGGAACAGCCAACATAATCGTAGCCGTATCCTACGTCTACTAACTTAACTTTTCACAGAAAGGAGAAGTGGTGGGGCCGGCCGGAATTGAACCGACGACCTTTACCCGAAACAGATCATTTTCTGTCTCTACGGGTTTCTCCTCGCTCCAGAATCTCTTCATCCCAGAGACTGGTCAGCAAACCCATTGCTATTTCTGGAGCCCTTAACGGCTTGCACCGTTTGCCGGTACGACTGTCGTCATCCCTTTCTAGCGCCAAGTCGAAAGACAGGGCGTGGCTAGACTACGGCCCCTCCTCCACAACAATCAGCAAATTCCAAATATATACGTTTCCTGAACAACAAGCGAAACATTAAAAAAGCAAGAGTATGGATGATAAGAAGGTTGCCGGCCATAGGGTGTGGGACCCACCTGATCCCATTCCGAACTCAGAAGTTAAACCACGCTCCGTTCATGGTGCTAGTGTGGTCTTCGGCCACGTGAACCCAAGAAAGCTGGCAATCACTTCATTTTCACACACACAACAAACTACATTATTCGCCAATAAACTGAAACAAAGTGAGAGCACATTAGTTACGTCTTTAGTTACGTCTATTCATCTGGAAACATTGAACGGCTGCTTGCTTAACCATCAGCTTACCTTGACAAAAAACATTTCTTGGAAATACTCAAAATTTATTAGCACCTCTTGCTTTCTGAGGATGAGTGGATTACATGATTTCCCAGATGGCAAGTTTGTTCGGCACAGGAGACAACATAGTCTCGCTAATTTTTCAGCTGGTATTCACTGGTATGTTCGTTGTCTTCATGTTTTACGGTCAGCGCGTCCAGATGATGGTGATGCTCAGAGAAGTTGAAACTCATCTGCGCCGTCTCAAGTTCATGAGAGATGACGGTCGAAAGGTAGCCACTGAAACGATAAAACAGATAGGGAAACCTGTGGGAGACCCCACCGACAGGATTGACCAATTTCTTGAATATATTGCTATAACTCCTCAGACCATGGACCCGACTGGCATAGTCTGGAAGTTGGAACACATTCTCGACGTTAGAGACGACCGCTTCATGGATGAAGTGAAGCTCATGGCACCTGAAGCAGATGAGACACAACTGAACAATCTGGAGAACACCTTAGAGGCTGCCATGGCACTGCACATGATCTACAAGATTATCCGGCACTTCTATCTCCTCGGCAAAAAAACGTTAAGCCTCTACGTAATCATGCAAATACAGATGGTTCTGCCCCTAATCATGCAACAGGCAGAAGCCTACACCCAAGCATTAAGAGCCTTCTCTGTGGGTCAGCCCATCGGCGACGGCGCTGGACCTCTAGTCGCTGCCAAGCTGATGCAGGGATACGAAACAAAGGACGTAGCCAAGGATATGGTTGCGGCTGAGGTGCCCATAGATGGTCGAACAGCATATGTGTTGAAGGCTAAGGGTCCAGGAGGAAACGTGGGCAAGCCTGGGGACGGAATACGGAACATCATAAAAGAAAAGAAAGGGAAGATTTCCACAATCATCATGATAGATGCGGCGCTGAAACTTGAAGGAGAACAACCTGGAGAAATAGCGGAGGGAGTAGGCGCTGCCATCGGCGGACCAGGAGTCGAACAGTTCAAGATAGAGGATGCGACAACAACAAACAAGATTCCTGTTAACGCAATCATCGTCAAGCAGGACCTGGGAGACGCAGTTTCTCCTATGCGAAAAGAAATTTTTGATGCAGTTGACCCTGTGATAACGCGGATAAAGCGTCTGATTATGGAAAGAACCAAGAAGGGCGATAATATCATAATAGCGGGAATCGGAAACACGATAGGAATAGGACAGTAGGTGAAAAATATGGCTGATAATGTTGAGCCCGTTAGAAAGATTTCTCCGTTTCTTCTAGTGATAATACTCATAGTGTTTGTTCTATCATTGAGCGCACTCTTTATGGCTGTGCAGTCCATTGCGGACCAAACTGACATCCTTAATTCATACTCATTTTTGGCGATAGGCTTCTTTGGATTAGCCATATCAGCATACATGTTGCTGCAGACAAAAGGAAAATCTGGGCACGCAGCCCTTGAGCTGCCACGAGTGCTAACCACCCTTGAGTGCCCGAAATGCAACTTCAAAAGCATCAGAGACTTTCAGAGAGAAGACTACATCTTCAAAGAGCTAGGACCCTGCCAGAAATGCAATGAGCCCATGAAAATAACTGCAATCTACCGCGAAGTTAAGAAAAAGAAGTAGCTAACTGTTCAGGTTAGTACTTCGCATCCATCTTTTACTATAAGAATAGTGTATTCTGCTTGCGCCACAGGCTTTCTGCTTGCTTCAACAAAAACTGGGTAGCTCATGACAGATTTGGATGAAAGTAGCTCAGCGAAGGCGCTTTTGTAGCTGCTGGAGGACATGAATTTGTTTAGCCAGCGTTCGGTGAAGGGCAGGGTCGTGAAGTTGTTTTTGATGTATTTTAGAATCTTTTTGGCGTAGGGGTCCTTCAGGGACTTGGGTTTTTGGTAGCGGAAGATGTATGCTTCTGGCAGGTTATCGACTCTGCCCGCCGCATTTGCAACTGTTACGAAGGGTTCAACGCC
The DNA here is from genome assembly GCA_964546665.1 of uncultured Candidatus Bathyarchaeia archaeon. GTDB lineage: Archaea > Thermoproteota > Bathyarchaeia > Bathyarchaeales > Bathyarchaeaceae > Bathyarchaeum. The sequence continues at coordinate 977 of CAZJLG010000072.1, read as the reverse complement.
GTATACTTCTCCCTCTTTTATTCTGGATGTGGACAGGTTGAAGGCGTTGGGCAGAGACTTTCCCGCATGTATTATGTAGCGTCTGATCAGGTGCCCCGTCAGGTTTGATACTGGTTTGTATCCCCGTGTTTTGATGGTTTTCTGGATTGTTGAGCCGAAACGGGCCACGGATAGTCCGGGTCGAAGTATTTCCACAGCCTTTTCCAGCGCCTCTTCGGCAGTGTTAACCATGTCAACGTATTCTGGGTCGAAGCAGACGCTTGTTGCCGTGTCTGCTATGTAGCCGTCAACATGAACGCCGATGTCCACTTTGACTATGGCTTTTTCTGGTATGGTCTGTTCGTCGTTGGGGGGCGACGTGTAGTGTGCGGCAATCTCGTTAACAGAAACGTTGCATGGAAATGCTGGTTTGCCTCCTCTTTCTCTTGCCATTCCCTCTACTTTTTCGCAGATGTCGATGATGGGCATGCCTTCTTTGACTGTTTTCCGAATTTCTTCTCGGATTTCTTTTGCGATTTTGCAGGCGCGTTTCTGTTTCTCTAGTTCTTCTTCAGGGACTGCCATACTCGTGCACTCGTGCTTCATTTATCATGTGGAGAGTTAAAAGAGTTAAGGATACGTGGTTCATGTTCCCTGATGGATTTTTCCTTTCGAAAACCTTTAAACAGATAAACTCTACGGTTTAGCAAAGGTGGAACAAAGGTTGACGGCATCAGATGGCAAGAAGTCGACGCTTGACCCTTGGGGAACAACGGTGGTTGAAGACTACAATCACCTCTACGAAGAGTTTGGCATACAAAAATTTGATGACCTCTGTTCTGTTGTGCCGAACCCAAACATGTACATGAGAAGAGGCGTAATTTTTGGTCACAGAGACTTTGGTCGTGTGTTAGCTGCTATGACAAAAGGCGAAGACTTTGCGGTAATGAGCGGAATCAAACCCACAGGAGAATTCCATCTGGGAACCCTCATGACCG
>CAZJLG010000071.1:0-6739 GCA_964546665.1 uncultured Candidatus Bathyarchaeia archaeon | reverse complement strand
TGAACCTTGAGCAGAAGTTCTTCCCGCTCTTGAATGGAGGAAACATGTTCCACATCTGGCTGGGAGACGCTGCTCCAGACCCTGAAGCCCTCTACAAGCTGACCAAAAGAATCACCACCCAAAGCAACATCGGCTACTACGCATACACCAAAGACCTGACTGTCTGCAGCGGCTGCGGAAAAGTCACCTCACCCATCTTTGAGCAGTGCCCCTACTGCGGCTCCCACAAAGTGGAATGGTGGTCCAGAGTAACAGGCTACTATCAGGCAGTAAGCGGATGGAACAGCGGCAAAAAGCAGGAACTAATGGATAGATACAGAACCGGAATGTAAAAAGCTCTCACAAAAGCTTGCGGGGACACAAAAGCATCCCCAAATCTGCCCCTTTTCAACCTCTTTATAGCAAATTTAAAATAGCGGCTGAATAAACATTCCGCAGAATTCTCTGAAATATTTGAGGTGTCAAGACAGAAACATGGCAAAGGCCCGAAGTAACGGAACCTGCAAAGATTTAACGGGTAGGCTCTCAGATTTACGACCAAGCGGCTGGAGTGACGCACGCGAACGCCAACTGAAGCTGAAACGTCAGTCTTGGCAGGTCATGGTAGGCAACACAATTTTTCTTGAAGCCAGAAACTTGGCTCCCATTCTAGGATGTGAACGTGTCTATCTGAAGTTTGAGGGCAGCAATCCCACTGGAACCCAGAAAGACCGCATCGCCATGGTGCTTGCTGATCAGGCTGTCACAGCAGGGCAAGAAGCAATCGCCTCCGCAACCTGTGGCAACTTTGGTGTGGCAGTCGCCTACGCTGCGCGGCATTATGATTTGGATGCTCACATCTACATTCCCAAAAAGTATGATGTGCCAAAGGATCGGCTCAAACGTATAGAAAACTTTGGGGCAAAGGTGCATTTTGTGGACGGCTACTACGAGGATGCCGTGGCTTACTCTAGCCAGCAGGCGATAGAATGCAACTGGTTTGATGCCAATCCTGGAGTAAACGAAGTTCCGGAGCTGTCTTTAGCTGCTTATGGAGAAATTTCGTTAGAGATTTACCGCGACTTGAGGCGGGTTCCCAACTATATTTTCTGTCCTGTCGGAAACGGCACCTCTCTTGCGGGCGTATACGCGGGCTTCAAAAAGTTGTATCTGTCCGGTAAGACCATGACTGTTCCGAAGATGGTTGCTACCAGCACACGGCGAGGTAACCCCATCATAAAGTCCTTCAAAGAAAACAAGCGGTTAATAGTTGACCTGAAGCCTGAAGAAATCAAAGAAAGCAAAATCAATGAGCCGCTGACCAACTGGCACTCCTTCGATGGGCAGCTTGCCTTAGACGCAATCTACGAGTCTGGAGGCTTCGCAGAATACGCTTCGGACACAAAAATGATGGAGTTCTCGAAGCTGGTCCGCTCAGAAGAAGGGCTGAGTGTTCTTCCCGCAGCCGCCAGCACCCTCGCTGTCATGCAAACTCTTGGCAGAGACGGCTTCATCGTGAAAGGAACCTTTGTGGCGGTTCTGACTGGAAGAGACTTCGACTAACCCTGCACATTTTTACTGCAATATACGTTTCATTTTGACGTCGTTTTTTGAGCTGGAGACCGTCTTGAACCCATGTTCGGCGTAGAAGTGCTGCAGAGGAAACCCTTTCTCATCCTCTAGTTCGGTGTCCAAAACTATTGTCCTGTACTGTTTTGTTTTTGCCCAGCGAATCAGAAACTCCATGACAACGTCTCCGATGCCTTCGCCTCTGCGTCTGACCGCAAACGTGTCCAAATAGAACGATTTGGCCTGCCCGTCTGGAATCGCATAGCCAAAAAGAAGAATTTGTGGTGCCCTGTCCTCTGTTATGAGCCAGAAAACCAGCTCTGGGTTTTCAAGGCTCTTCGTCAACTCTTTAAAGGAATACTGCAACTCCCGCCTGAAGCCTGACTCCTCCATGCCGTGAAACAAAGAGAAGGATTTCCTGTTCCATTCTGTTGGAAAAACTATCTCCAGCTCTCCCGTGAACTTCTGGGCTAGCTCATGCAAAAGCTGCCGCCAGAACAAATTATCCTTTTCTGGTTGAAGTATCCGCTTTTTATCCATCAAATTTTTTCCAACCTCGTGAACTCAGCTGGTCCAACCTTTTCTACCGTTCCAGACCATAGCGGCTGCATGCGGATTCGAGAAGTCTGCGGATAAGCGTATCGTAGCTGTAGCCCGACTTCATTGCCATGTAAGGATAAAATGACAAATCGTTTTCTTCAGTGTCGAAGTCCATTCCTGGCAACGGATTAATTTCCAGGAAGAACAGTTTGCCTTCTCTGCTCATCCGAAAGTCGATTCTCGCAAAATCTTTAGCCTCCAAGGCATACCAGATGTCCACAGAAGCCTGTTCAAGCGTTTTCTGTAGTTTTTCTGGGATTCTGGCGGGGCAAATGTAGTGGTCCAGCGAGTCTAGGACTGTTTTGGCTCGTTGCCCATATACGCCGCCCACTTCAGGGAACTTGGAGAAGTCGATTTCCAGAATCGAGAGAACCTCTGGGTCTTGTCTCGGTCGCCCCAGGAGTCCGGTGCTGAATTCTCTGCCCTCAATAAACTGTTCAACCAGAATCGGCTGCTGATACTCTCCTATCATCTGCTTTAGTTTCGTGTGCAGCTGGGTTTTGTCGTGTACAAGGTTTTCTTCGGTGATTCCGATGGATGAGCCTTCTTCGTTGGGTTTCAGGATGTACGGGAAGCCTCCGATGATTTCTTGTGCCTGCTTGAGGGTTTGGCATACAAAGAAGTTTGGGGTCGAAATGCCGTGATAGAGGAGAACCTTTTTTGTCCATGCCTTGTTTAGGCCAATCGCAGTGGTCAGCACATTGGAGCCAACGTAGGGTATGCCAAGCATTTCAAGTATGGCAGGCACATGCGATTCGCGGCTGTCGCCTCTTACTCCCTCTGCCCTGTTGAAGACAAGGTCTGGCTTCGCCTTTTTGATGTTTTCAGCAAAGTTTTCGTCAGCCTCAACAAAGACATACTCGTGCCCAGCGGCTTCGATTCCATGCTTTATCAGCTCAATAGTGTGTGGGGGGTCGTACTCGACCTCAAACTCGGTTTCTGCATGGCGAGTATTCAAAACCAGCGCTATCCGCATAGGACATTATCCCGCCTAGAGACTGAATCCAACATAAATAGCCCCGTTCCTCGAGTTTGTTCCTGTCAAGTCTGGAATGAAGCAAGTTCCTCTTTATAAATTGAATTCACGGTGCTCCGCAGCTCTTTGGGCACAGATATTGAACTATGTAGGGTGCAGAAGGTTTTTCGCAGCTCCTCTTCCCTGTCCTTCGCTTCTTGAAGTAGCGGGCTTGATTTAAACTCCTCAACCAGTCCTCCCTGTGCCCCTTTTTTGGCTGCAAGATAGAAGGCAAAAAGCTGCTCGTCCCTGCCCACCTGAGTGTGAGCATATGTCATTGTGATGGATTTTCCGCCAAACAACGTGAAGAACCGTTTATACTCTGGCTCCAGCATGTTAACGCGCAAACCAATCTTCTTTGGGTCGATTCCGCTTCCGACACACATCAGATACATCTTGGCGCAGATGCTGCAGTTGTGGCACCAGTGATAGTCTCGTCCCGCCTCTGTTTCCGTGAAGCAGCTCATCTGATACTTCGCATACTCGGGATACCTGTGCGCCAGAATATACTGAATCATCATGTCCATAAGCGGCTCTATCAGGCTTCCAGTGTTAACTGACCGCCCCGAAAACGTCCGCGTTATCTGGTTGATGTGCACTGTCCAGCGGTGAGACTGGTCATAGCAGGGATGCACAGTCCATCTATCCTCAGCGTCCATGTAGGTTGAGGCTGCGGTCTGCTCGTTTCCGAAGAGCAGATACCGTGCTTTGAGGGCATAGGCGAAGGGTATCATCTCCAGCGCATACTCTGTTGTCTGCAGTCCCCAGCCCATCTCTGTGAAGGGCACCCCCAGATGTGGATAGTCCCTGAATTTTCCTGTTTCATGCCTCAGGATATTCAGCTCTTTGCCGAACTCGTCTTTGAAGCGCCGCGCCAGCTCAGTTTTGTGTTTCTGCTCGTAGGTCATGCTCTGCTCTACAATGTAGACCATTTCTGGGTCAAGCCCGATTTCGTCTGCCACTGCGTAGGTGAGGAGGCTGTCCTTTCCGAAGCTTGTTCCAACAAGGGCACCATGCGGCGAATCCACAGGCCGTCTGGAGGGGTACATTATGTCCGGGTCCAGAAACTCGTAGTCTGTGTTGAAGAATTTTCTTACTGTCTCGTCGGTGCTGGTGCCGTCAACCTCTGTGCAGGAGGGTATGTCCTTCAGGAAGTTTTGGACAAAGTAGGGCTCCAGTAATGGGCACCCTGAATCGTAGACGATGCCGGGCGCGTCCAGCACAAGCGGCAGGTGCATGGTGGTGGCGACTGCAAGATTATCTTTCAGTGCTATCCGAGTTTCTTTGGGTGTTGCCTCCCAAACATGCGGCGGATAAACTATTGGATGGGATTTTCCGCGAAAACGAATATCCACCCCAGTGTCGGTGACTACTGAATGAATATGCAGTTGCTCCATGAGAAAGGAATTTGACGAAACTCGCATTAATAAATGTGCATGCAAGCTCGCTTCAAAAAATGGATAATGTGCTAAAAAGAGGGTGGTTAGGGGGCTTCCCTGGCAACTGTTAAGATTCTGACGTAGTCTGCTGTGTCGTCGCAGGCATCGGCGACATGTTCCATCTCTTCTATAAGGTCCTTAAGCAGCAGCACTGTTGCGGCATCCACTTCCTTACAACTTTTAAGAAGCAAAGCTTTTGACTGCACGTATTTCTCATCCACTCGCCCCTCTATCTTGTCAACCGCTCTTGCGAGTTCCATAGCCTTCTCGGGGTTTGTGCCCAGATTTTCGATGGCTTTACGCAAAGTTTTTGCGCACTCAACCAGGTCTTTGGAGGTTCTCGCGAACTGTTCCCACATCTCCTTTGGGACTTTCGCCTCTAAAAGCACAATAACTGCTCTTGACGCATCCTTTACGTGGTCTGCCATCTGATCCAATCTTTTAACTAAGTGCATGATGTCTTCACGGTCTTTCGATACAAGACTTCCACAGGTAAGCTCCTCAAAAACGATTCTTCTAAGCTCATCGATTTCATGTTCCGCACTAGACAGTTTTTCGAAAGAGCCGACAGCCTTTTCCTTGTCGCCGTTTAAGGCTGCATTAATTGACTTTTCAAGTTCGATTACTGTGTCGATGGCTAAGGTCATCTGCCTATCTGCCATTCGTAGCACCTTAGATTTTCGTCTTTCAGAAAACCATCTTTCCATAACTGTTCACCTTTAAACAATAAGCCATCCTAAGTTTTTTGCTAATTAAAAGGTGAATATACCGATTAAGGCTTTTCCATATTTCATTCTGAAGCTAACCTATTTTTATTGTCCTTTGAAGAAGATTTACATAAAAGGGTACAACCCCAATTGATACTAAATAGTCGGTGATGAAATGAAGACAGTTCTTTTTCTTTGCACGCACAATTCTGCCCGTTCTCAAATGGCTGAGGCGCTGCTAAATGCCTTGTATGGAAACAAATATCGGGCCTACAGTGCTGGTGTGACTCCCACCAAAGTCAATCCGTACGTTGTTAAGGCAATGGCGGAAGTCGGAATAGGCATTTCACGAAACCGTTCAAAAAGCATTGAAGAGTTCCGCGGAGAGAACTTCAACTACGTTGTAACAGTGTGTGATAGTGCCAGAGAGACTTGTCCTTTCTTCCCCGGAGAAAAGGTCCTTCATCAATCGTTCGATGACCCTAACCAAATGGAAGGCTCTGAAAAAGAAATCATGAAAGGTGTAAGACAGGTAAGAGAAGAAATCAAAGAGTGGATAAAGAAAACGTTTACATAAATGTCTCTAACTTATCGGCAATATGAGAAAATGGGTGTTCGGTGTTTTTTCAGTTTACACCGAGCTTGCAAGAGTGACAATGTAGTCTGCTGTGTCTGCGCACATATCCGCGGCTTCTTCAAGGAACTCGATCATGTCATCAAAGATTATCAGGGCACCACAGTTGATATGTTCTGCATATTTGATGAAGAGCGATTTGGTTTCAAGATACTCCCTGTCGATTCCAGCCTCGAATTCTTCGACTTTTGCGGCGCCCTCCATGGCTTCTTCAGGGTTTGCGGAGATGTTTTGGATGCTGCTTCGCAGGGCAGTTGCGCACTCTACAAGAGTTGAAGTTATGTGAACCGCTTTTGTCCACAGTTCGTCTGGAATTTTGGCGTCTCCAAGCATTACTATGCATCGCGCCGCGTCCTTCACATGGTCCGCAAAGGTGTCTAGGCGTTTCACAAGATGAAGCAGGTCTTCGCGGTAGTCCGCAAACAGGGCTGCTCCTTTGGACAGTTCTTTGAAGACCTCGGTTCGCAGTTGATCGATTTCTTCCTCTACAGTGAAGAGCTTCTCGATGTGCTGCCTTGCGTCTTCGACTTTTGCTTTGGAAATGTTGTTCATTGCCTGATTTAGCAAGGTGACCGTATCAAGAGCTGTGGTTATCTGTTTTTGAGCTAATTCCAGCAGTTTTGTTCTGCGGGTTTTTTCGAACCAAGCATAACTTTTCTTAGCCATTTTCTTCCCTCCTTTCCGTTTTAACTTATCCTAATGTTGTTTTTTCTCCTGTTGCAAGATACACAACGGATTCGCCAATGTATGTGGCGTGGTCAGCAATTCTCTCAAGATACCTTACCACAAGCAGACT
>CAZJLG010000070.1:0-6749 GCA_964546665.1 uncultured Candidatus Bathyarchaeia archaeon | reverse complement strand
AAAAAAAGGAAGTTTTTATAGAACTTTTTTCTATATTATTCTATCCAGTGAACGTTTTCTTCAGCATGAAGATGTTGCCATCAGCAGTAACATCTCCAAGTGTATAGAAAAAATTATTGACATATTACGTAGTTGAAAGTATCATTTTTAAAGCATGTCGAGTTAACACTTAAATACAATCTGATAAAACTTCAGTGGTGCCAAATTTGGAACTGGAAAAAATACGCGTCAGAGAACATATAGGAATAGTAACAAACGACACAAGCACCAATCAATTCAACTTTCTAATTACACCACTGAAAAACAGAAAAGTGACATCAAAAGAAGACTACGTACTACTAGACCACCCAATCTACGGACCAAACTGCCCACTAATCGCTCAAGTTAGCGAAGTCAGAAGCTACGAGGACGTCGTGGGAACCACACTAGCTGACAAAGTCGGCAGAATCATAGCCACAGCAAACATATTAGGCTACATAAACCCAGAAGACAACATAAAACCCATCCGCAAGCTACTCACCCCACCCAACCCCGGCAGCAGAATATATCTGCCATATGCCGAATTCCTAGAAGACATCTTTGCCCGAGATATCAACGGACACCCATTCAAACAACCTATCCACCTAGGAATCCTAGAAAGCGAAGCAACAACAGCAGACGAAAACAGCAAACCACTCAACGTCTATATCGACGCAGAAGACCTAACCAGCAAACATACACTCATAAGCGCAATGGATGGTGCAGGAAAAACCCACACAGCAACCCTAATCATCAAAGAAATAGCCAACAAAACTAAACACCATATCGTAATAATGGACCCCCACGGCGAATACAATGACATAAAAAATCACATCACCAAGCCAACAGAAAAAATTATTTATAAAAAAGGTAACACCCCAAAAGACCCCTCGCAAACCATAAAAACCACACAAATTACAATCCTAAACACTGAACACCTCATCCCCAAAGAAAAGAACAAAATACTAACCCAAGAACTAAAAATCCTGTTGGAAACCAGACTACATGGAATCACGCCTCCATTCCTCCTAATAGTGGAAGACGCAGAAAAACTCAAAAATGAAACACTAGAGTCAATAGCCTACGAAGGAATTAAACATGGAATTGCCTTACTACTCATCGCAAAACACCCAGCAGAACTAGGTGGAAAAATTCTTTCACAAACCAGTACACAAATAATCGGAAGAACAACAGACAAAGACGACATTGAATATCTCAAGAATATGGCTCTAGAAAAAACCCCACATCTCCCAAAACTCAAACAAGGAGAATGGATACTTAACGGAATAAACACTAGAGAACCAACAGAAATAATCACCTGAAAACACAAGGTCAAAGGCCATTAACCATCCCTGATTTCCAATTAACTGGCTCATTTCATCTTTTTTATCGAACAAAAATCTGGAAAGTTATTCCTACACTAAATACGCTCATAGTAAAAACGAGTAATTCCCGATATAACAAAAGTACTAAGAATTAAGGAGAAGTAACAATGTATTTCCAGGAAGCAGTATTACCCAGTTCTGTAATAATCCGGAAAGTAGCATTCTCAGAGGGAGGCGATCCGAGGTCTATTTCCCAAGTTTCCCCGCCTGCAAGCCAAATATTATAATCTTGATAAGAGGGATACCCAGAAGTTATATTCCAAAGCCGCGATAACCAAACCCCCACTCCTCCATTATTTGTGACATTCAATTGGAGAGTATTGGAAGTTTGATTAATACTTCCAACCATTTCCACAGGCGAGTTAAGCCTATCCAGAACCAAATCGTCCATCTCTCTAGTTGCCTGATCATGCCATAGATACACATTCGAGAAAAAGAACAATAGGATAACAAGAAACATAAGTGTACCAACAATCTCAGCTGTACCCCTACGATTTCTCAAGAACCTATTCAATGTTCTATAGACGCAACCTTTACGACGCATTAGTACCGCCCCTCAACACTTGAACCCCTTGCAGTTACTAAATTATACAACTGCACGTTAGCGCCAGCATCAAGCGAATTCTTGGTTACACCAATTTTAACATGCTCTCCGACTGGAACAGTAACCAGAGTCTGCTCGGAAACGGGAACATCATCAATTTCAATAATGTCAGCTTTAATATCATTGACATAGACGTTAGCAATCTCCAAGTCTATCTCCCCAACGTTATAAACCCAAATATCAGCTGTAGTTGACGTTTCATTCCAGTACCCATTCTCAATAACCAATGATTCGCGTACAGCGCTGCCTCTTCCAAGCTGAAAATCCGTAGCATAATTTACTGCATAAGCAAACAAAAAACTCATACCAATAATGGTAACTACAATCATGAGTACCGCACCAACAACGGGCGATATGCCTTTTCTATTTCTTAACAGTCTATTCATAACATCACATCCATAACGGCGGAATCAAAAACAAGAAAATTACATACCCAATTACCATCATTAAGATACCATGCTTTAATCCACCCACGACCCGACGCTCACCTAGCTTACCTGCCATAAACCCTCCAGTAATCGAGGACATCATCATGTTCTTATAGAAAAAGTCTGAATAAACGTCGACCCCAGAAACAATGGCATTAGATCCGATTTGGGAAGTACCCTCAAGTGGGATAAAAAAAGACTGCACCAGAATAACCGCTGTAAAAATAAAAACCGCAAAAGCCACATAAATGACTATAACGTAAGGTCGCATTTGAGAATCCGTATCCTGATTCATATCTTTCATTTCTTCCATGAAAACAGAGGTCGCTGAAAAAACCTTTCTGATTTCTCCTCCTGAACGACTTGCCTCCAAAACCAGGGCACAGAAACGCCCAACTATAGGTGAATTAATTCGCCTTTTAAAGGCTTCAAGAGCATCCTCAAAAGATGATCCCCAAGACATCTGAACCGAAATTCGCTTCAACTCAATAGATAGTGGAGGATGCACCATCTCATCTTCGATGACTTTATCCAAAGCCCTAATTATTGTTAATCCCGTCTCCTGAGACTCCGCGATGCCGCGCACTAACCTAGGCAGCTCCTTTTCAATCGCCCGTAACCATCTCTGATTTATAAAATCAAGTATAGCTGAAGGAATTATAGCTACCAAAATCCCCGCAAAAAGAAGCTCATTCAAAAATAAAACATACCTATCAAACGGCCAAACCAGTAAAGGAACAACCAAAATAAGAAATGAGCAAACCAATGAAACCGCAGCCCCAATGACCCTTGTCTTCTTCGAAATCTTTGGCATAATTTCACCTCGTAGGAGTCAACGAATCAACAAGCAACAATAATATTGCTACACATGCCGGCGTAATCACAAACGTCAAGAGTAATAGTATCAGCTGAGGATTGAGACCCATCATTAAAGCACCCTCACCAATGAAAGACATCACAGAAAGCATAATCACGAGTGCTAACGGGAGTGCAATTAAAAAACTAACATAAACTTCAGCAATCAACGCCAAACTCTCAATAAAGCCCTTTAAACGTTGTGCACGCAACTTCTTGTATTTATCAGCCTCAAGACGAAGATAACCGCCTATATCTCCGCCCATATGAGACGTAGTAACCATCCCACCGAGCATTGTTGACAAGTTCTTAGAGGGAGATCTCAATGAGGCACTCCTCAAAGCAGTATTAAGATCCAAACCATTAAGTTCAATATCAGCTACAATTCGCCTCGCTTCATCACCAACGCTAAACTCATCACCAACATTAGCCAACGAACGAATAACCCGCTCAGGAGGCATACCAGAACTTGACAAAACAGACATGAAATTAGCTATAAGAGGCAAATTCGCTTCTATCTTCTGCCGTCTGGACGAAATCCCAATAGAAGGATACCAATAACAAACACCTACTGAAATTACGAAAACTAACAAACTTGAAAGAAAAGAGAACCCCAAAGAAGGAACAAACTCAAGAAACAAAGACAACAGAACAAAGGAAACAAAAAAAGTTACCACACACCCAATCAGAGAGACCAAAATCGTGAGCCCCAAATATTCATCAAAAGACATAATAATGTTTGCCTTAGCCAAATTATTCTTTAGTCTCCCTAATCTTGAACGCAAAGTTTTGGGAACTACTCTAGATAACTTCAAAAGAAGAGTCAAAATACTCTTAGGCGTTTCTATATACCTCCTTAAGCACTGCCTCAGGATTTTCGTAATAACTTCGTATCATGTTCGAAACATCTTTATAGTTTCTAATATTCCGCTTGGTCATCCAATCAATTAGTGCCACCCTGCGTTGTATCTCCTCTTCTGCCTGCTCCACGCTGATGCCCTTCTTCTCAGCAATCTTCTCCAGAATATAGCTTCTTCCCGTATAATCATAAGCGTCATTAGTAGAGTTCCACTTAAAGATTTCATTAGTTAAGATCTCTCCTGACCTAGGATCTAAACCTACTATTTCTGATGCCGTAATAACACGTCGTGCAGGCTTTCCATCATACTCAACCCTTTTAATTATAAGGAATATGTCAACTCCAGCAATCAAAGTTCGTGGTATGTTCATAGGAGGTGATTCAAGTCGGTATACAGCCGCCTCTACTGATTCAGCATGAATGGTTGACATACCTAAATGCCCAGTACTTACAGCCTGAAACAGGGTGTAAGCTTCAGCTCCTCTAATTTCACCTACAATAATATAATCAGGTCTTTGTCTGAGTGAAGCTTTCAGAAGATCAAAGAGGCTTATCTCTGACGTTCCTGTAGAAATACCGAAGCTTGCCCGGGTAAATGCAGGAATCCAGTTATCATGTGGCAAATTGAGCTCCCGTGTCTCCTCAATGGAAACAATCTTTAGATCAGGTTTTATAAACATGCTAAGGCAGTTAAGCGCGGTTGTCTTTCCGGCGGCAATTCCTCCACCGACAAGGATTGAAACACGATTTTCAACAGCATACCAGAAGTAAGCAGCCATTTCCTTCGAAAAAGTATTGAATTTTACAATATCAGTAACAGTGAAAGGGTCTAACTTGAACTTTCTTATTGTAAAAGTGGAACCGCGACTAGTAATTTCGCTCCCGTAAGTCATGTTAATTCGACTGCCATCAGGCATAGAAGCATCCAACAGCGGCTTTGCAATTGAAACATGATTACCACACAAATATGCAAGCCTTAAGGCAAAAGCATCTAACTCCTCAGCTGTCTCAAACTTGATATTTGTGGGAATAGACTCATATCGCCTATGCCAAATATAAATAGGCACGCCAACTCCATCACATGAAATGTCCTCAATCCACTGGTCATAGCCTAAAGGATCAATCTTTCCAAGCCCAAGATTGTCCCTAACAACATAATATAGAAGTTTGTTTTTACTCTCATCATCAAGTTTAAAACCATAACGATCTAGAATCTCGTTGCTTTTCTTTAGCAAATATTCCTGTGCCAGTTCCCTAGACTTGAGCTCTGTAACCTTTATTTCCACAATCTCTTTCAAGAGTTCCTTCAAGCGATTTAAGTTAGCCTGATCTTCATCTTCCAGTTTAGGCTCCTGCACAAAATAAGTAATGTTACCTCTAGACGGATCTTTATGAATCTTAGCATAGACATGTGGAGCGTTCAACACATAACTCTCAATCACTTCCTTCTCTTCAATCACTTTTTCTTCCTTAATCACTGGAACTTCTTTAACATCCTTCTTCTTTAAAACAAGTTTACGAGCAAACGACTTAATACTAGATTCGTCGCGTTTAGTAGACCGCTCACTAGAGGGGCTCTGTTTTGTTTTCCCAGTCAACCTTGACTTTTTTCGAGACAAACTCTTCTTTATGGCGCGCCCGCGCTCGCCTAACTCTAAACACATTTTTTCCATTTCCTCTCAATATTGTTGAATAGGGCGAAAAGGAAGTGAAACATATTTCGATTGTCTTATTAGTACTAGATATGCCAGTGATCATCGCCCTAACTTTCGTAATCTGCTTCAATAAAAGGGAAAGTCAATAGTACCTTTAAAAATGCTGATGTAAATTATGTATATAACATACTTCTATTTTTGTGAACATAATTTGACCCACGAAAACACAAAAATTAAAAGCCAGATCAAAAAATCATCTAGAAAAACTAAATATTGAGTATGTGCAGAAAACCATCTACAAAAAGGGTCCAAGAGACTAAAAAGATTATAATATCCTGTACATAATTAATTGTGGAATGAAGAAATGGCAAAACTGGTAAAAACAGGCATCGCGGGTCTTGATGAGTTCTTGCAAGGGGGCTTGCCTTCAAGGGTTATTTTGCTTTCGGGAGTACCAGGGTCAGGAAACGAAGTTTTTGCCCGCCAAACCGCTTATGTACGAGCTAAACAAAACGCTGTCACCTACTTCACTGTAAACAATCCCTCCGATTTTGTTAAAGAAGATATGGCATCCTACGGATGGGATGTCACACCTTTAGAAGAAACTGGAGCTTGGAAATTTATCAACCTGAAAAAAGCAAACTCGATAGTCAATACCGTCGTTAAGCAAATCAAGGAAGGAAGAGTGATTGTAATAGATTCCCTTTCTGAACTACTCTTAACCCATGAAATGAAAGAAGTTGCGAATTTGCTGACAGTCTTGGCAGTAGAAAACAGGGAGATCAAAGAAATGCACCTTCTGCTATTAACTGAAGGAATGCATAACAACAACGTTGAAATTACAATGGAACACTTCGCGGAAGGTGTAATAATATTCTACACCAACTGGACAGGCGATTCAATCAAAAGAGACCTGTTAATAAAAAAAATGCGAGGATCACTTTC
>CAZJLG010000069.1:0-6752 GCA_964546665.1 uncultured Candidatus Bathyarchaeia archaeon | reverse complement strand
TCTGCCCTAACCTTCTCCAAATCAGTCATAACATCAGTCATCGCAGCAGCCGCACTCTCAAAAGCCTCCTCCAAGTCCGCGCCAAACGCCTCAACATACGCATCAGCCGTGTGCTCCAAAAACCTGAAACCCTTCTTCATACCCAGCACACTTCTGAAAGTTAGCCTCAAAAAACTGTTGGAACCTTCTCTACCATCGCAACAGCAAGCCTAACCGCCTTCTCCACATCATCCAAATCTACAATAGCCGCAGGACTATGAATATACCGCGCCGGAACCGAAATCACTCCGCTTGGTACACCTTCCCTGCTCAACGCGATTCTAGCAGCATCCGTAGAGCCCCTGATTCCAGTCTCCAGCTGATACGGAATCTTATTTTCCTTCGCCGAATCCATAAGCAGCCTCAAAACCTTCGGATGAGCAATCAAACCCGCATCCGCCACAGTCAACACCGGACCCTCCCCCATCTTCGCAGGCGCCTCCCCCTCTGCAACTCCAGGCGTGTCACCAGCCACCGTCGAATCCAAGGCAATGCCCACATCAGGCTCCACCTGAAAAGCGGCTATGGTTGCTCCCCGCAACCCCACCTCCTCCTGAATGGTTCCAACAGCGTAAACGTTGCAGTCAACCTTCTGCAGCCTCCTCATAGTTTCAACCAGTATGGCGCATCCAACACGGTCATCGAAGGCTTTCCCAAAAACAACGCTGTCGCCTAGACGAGCAAACTTTGTGTCAAAACTCACAACGTCCCCGACCTGAACGCCCATCTTCTCCGCCTCTTCCCTGTCCCTGGCTCCAACATCGATGAAGAGCTTATCAGCGTTAATGACCTTCTTCCGTTCCTCATCCGTCTGTATATGAACAGGCTTAGAACCAACAACACCAGTCAAGGGTCCTTTGTCTGTGTGGACAATAACCTTCTGCGCCAAGAGTATGCGGTCGTCGATTCCCCCAATTTTAGTGAACTGAAGAAAACCCCTCTTCTTTATGTTCTTGACCATAAGCCCAATCTCATCCATGTGAGCTGCAAGCATAACCGTCGGCGCATCCTTCTTTCCCCTCTTGAAGGCAATCAAGTTTCCAAGCCTGTCTTCCCTAATCTCATCAACGTAGGGCTTCAAATACTGCCTCATCAACTCTCGAACCTGCTCTTCCCTTCCCGTTACCCCATTAGCGTTCGAAAGATTCTCCAGAACCTCAACCAGCTTCATAGAAACCATCCACAACCATAAACATCCTAAAAGCCGTATATCAAAATACCGTTATACAGAAACCCTGAATACTCGGGATTTCGCATCAAACTTTTATAAACACCATGATGTGTTGTTAAGAAGAAATGACTGAAGACAAAAAAGAAAAGCGCGCATCCGTTTTTCCCATGTTTCTGATGGGCAGCCTATTCGTAATAATCCACCTTCTATCTATCCTGATAGCAAAACCCTTTGAAAGCACAGGACTAGCCGTTTTCGACAACCCAAACGACTTTTCCAACATAATCGTCTTCTTCGTCATAATGCTGGTAGTCACAGCCACCATACTGCTGATTGCCAAATACTGGAAAAAACAGTTCATTCAAATCATCATACTCGGCTCCATAGCCTACACGTCCTTCTTTGTCTTCTTCTCGCTGGTGTCCTTTGCAGTTCCATACCCAATATCACTCATCCTTTCTGTAGCCGCCGCAGCAATCCTAGTTTTGGCGCTCATCAAATACCCCGAATGGTACATCATAAACCTGTGCGGCATAATCGTGGGCGTAGGCGCCATCGGAATATTCGGCATCTCCCTCAGCATCTTTCTGGTAATCGTAATGCTCATCGGACTCGCAATATACGACGCCATCTCAGTCTACAAAACCAAACACATGATTGACCTAGCAGACGCAGTTATGGACCTCAAACTGCCCGTTATGCTGGTTGTCCCAAGAACAAGAGCCTACTCAATGCTTAAGGACACAAAAGGACTGAAAGAAAAACTTGAAGACAAAGAAGAACGAGAAGCCTTTTTCATGGGCTTAGGAGACATAGTGATGCCCGGAATACTGGTTGTCTCCTCCTTCTACAACATCCCAGACAACGGATTTCTCATAGCCCTATCCGTCATGATAGGCACCCTTGTAGGCTTTGCAGTTCTCATGTCCGTTGTGGTAAAAGGAAAGCCACAGGCTGGACTACCATACCTATGCAGCGGCGCCATTCTAGGCTACATCATATCCAGCCTCCTGCTAACCGGCAGATTAGCTGGCTTAACCCTTCCCTTCTAGTAGCTTCAAAATCGCCACCCTGAAACATTGTGGTGGCAAAATCTTTTAAGAACAACAACGGAAAGATATTCTGTATTGAGTTGGGGGAGTCTAAACAGCTAGTCCGCTAAAAAACGAATCTATTGGACAATAAAGACTGTTTACCAAACAAAAAGGGGCTGAAAAGGCTCAAGCGCAGAGATGACGTTAGCAAAGCAATAGTAACAAACCAAGTTCCATTGTGTTTGATCCCCTGTTTGACCCTGTGCAGGAGCCTCAGCAAACCCTGTTTTCAATGTTTATGGTTTAGAGCCAATCATGTTCTCCCTTCTGCGGATGGTTTAATTTTGGTTTGGAAGAAGTTGGGCAAATGGGTTTAGGGGCCAGCTTGGAAATAGTTTATCAATAAACACGTCAATTTCCTTGACGCCTGATGTGTTGCAGATTCTTTGTTTCACTTCATGTAGCTGTTTGAAGTTTGAGAAGGGAGCTACAAGGTACATGTCAATTGCCCCTACGCATTTGTGAGCTACGATTACGTTTGGGATTCTTACTATTTCGTCAAAGACCTTTGATGTTGTATGCTTGTGTGAGGTTTTTATTGAGATAAGAGCCATGCCTATATACCCCAGTTTTTCTAAGTCCACGGTTATTGCGGAAAAGGGCAACACGGTTTTTCTCATCTGCTTGTATCTTTTGATTACCGATTGGGTTGAAATGCCGAGCTTTTCAGCGATTTTTCTGAATGATATGGAAGCGTTTTTGGATACTGCTTTGATTATTAATAGATCATTTCCGTCCAATTCACGGGATTCTTCTAAATCGTTTTCTTCCACTGCCTCATCACTATGCGAATTATGCGCCAACCCGTATGCTGGTCTTATAGCAAGGTTTTCTGGGTGGTCCATCTTTACCACATCAACCCATATTCCTTCCTTTACGACCATAACGTTTGGGTGACTGCTTACCTGCTCTACTGTGTGGGCTAGCTCATCAACATTCTTCGAGGCTACAAGACACTGGACGTTGTATCTTCCAATCGGTTTAAAGCAGGTTACAACGTTGGGAATTTTTTTCACGAAATCGTAAACTTTGGTTTCCTGATTTGCTTCTGCTTTGATCATCAAAAGCGCGACGCAGTTGTAACCTAGTTTTTTCGGGTTCACTTGCGTTATTGAACCGTTTATGATTCCGTTTTTCTCTAACCTGTTAAACCGCATTCTTATAGCATTACTTGACATGCCGCAATCCTTCGCTATTTCGCTGAAGCTGGTACGCGCATTTTTTAGCAGACTTGTCAAAATTTTTGCGTCAACTTCATCGATCTTCAGTAGATCACTCACTTCAAGTTCACTTCTAATCCTGTGGTCGCTACGATATATATTCTTTTGTTGCACACAATCTAAACACTGAATCATAAATAATCGTCCTTTTGTACCTATCAAATGCTGTTTAGATGACAAAAACTAAATCTGCCCTTCAATTAACTAGTGTTTGTTCATCACAGCTTAGGTGAAATCTTTCGTCTTCTCATTCCTCATTTTGTCTATCCAAGAACCTCAGTAAAGCTGTTCACTGTTTTTACTGAGAATCAACCGTGTTCTCTTTACGAGGATGGTTTAATTTGGTTTGGATAAGTCCGGCAAATAGGTTTAGGGGCCAGCTTGGAAACACTTCCCCAACAAATATCTCAATCTCCTTAACCCCTGGCGTACTGCAGATTCTTTGTTGCACTTCACGTAGCTGTTTGAAGTTTGAGAACGGAGCTACAAGATTTATGTCAATTGCCCCCATGCATTTGTGGGCTACGATAACGTTTGGAATCCTTACTATCTCATCAAAGACCTTTGATGTTGTATGTTTGTGTGAGCTATTCACTGAGAAAATAGCAATTCCTGTGTACCCCAGTTTTTCTAAGTCCACGGTTATTGCGGAAAAGGGCAACACGGTTTTTCTCATCTGCTTGTATCTTTTGATTACCGATTGGGTTGAAATGCCGAGCTTTTCAGCGATTTTTCTGAATGATATGGAAGCGTTTTTGGATAATGCTTTTATTATTTGCAGGTCAGTTTTGTCCAATTCATCGTTTTCTTCCACTGTCTCATCAATATGCGGAGGGGCTATTGCGGGTTTAGGGTTTTTGTTCTCGGATAATGCCTCGTTTGGGTGACATAATTCGTCTGTTGGTCTGATTGCAAGGTTTTCTGGGTGGTCCATCCTTACTACGTCGACCCATATTCCTTCCTTTACAACCAGAACATTTGGATGACTGTTTATCTGCTCTACTGTGTGGGCCAGCTCATCAACATTCTTCAATGCTACAAAACAGTGAATGTCGTATCTGCCAATAGGTCTAAAGCAAGTGACAACACCGGGAATTTTTTTCACGAACTCGTAAACTTTGATTTCCTCGTTTGCTTCTGCTTTGATCATCAAAAGCGCGACGCAGTTGTAACCTAGTTTTTTCGGATTTATCTGCGTTATTGAACCGTTTACGATTCCGTTTTTCTCTAACCTGTTGAACCGTATTCTTATGGCGTTGCTTGACATGCCGCAGTCTCTTGCTATTTCGCTGAAGCTGGTACGCGCATTTTTTAGCAGAGTTTTCAAAATTTTTGCGTCGACTTCGTCGATCTCCAGTTGCTCACTCACTTCAAGGTTCACTTTTAATTCTGTGGTATCTAACGATATATATTCTTTTGTTGCAACCAATTTAACGCAATTCCTACTAAACCGTCACTTTTGTAACTGTTAATTGCTAAATTATGAATGACAAGAACTGACGCAGCAAATCTTGCTTGTCGCAGTGAAAATCTAATGGTAATCAAAGTAGACGGGATGTTCTAGAACCTAGAACCCAAAGGTATTTCTGAAGTGACGCCGTTAAAGATGAGTGAAAAAGGGAAAAAGTATTTAAAACTCGGAAAGAGGATAAGGCAACACCGAATGGAGTATCTTGGCGATGGTAAGAAAAGCGAGAATCAAGCTGACAAGCACCGACTACAAAAAGCTTGAGACTGTATGCGGAGAACTGAAACTCATCGCTGAGAAGACGGGAGTAAAAATTACTGGACCACACCCTCTCCCAACAAAACGGCTCAAGGTTCCGGTGCGCAAAACGCCCTGCGGTCAAGGAACTGCAACTTGGGACCGGTGGGAGCTTCGGATTCACAAGCGCCTCATCATTGTTGATGCTGAGGAGCGGGTTATGCGGAGAATCATGAGGGTTCGTGTTCCCGAAGAAGTTTTTGTTAGCATAGAGCTGATGTAAGTCGCTTTCTTTTGCTAAATGAAGCCAGTTACATAAGCGTACGTGTAAACTGTTAATACTGCTGCGGCGGCAAACACTGTTGCCCAGACAGGCTTGTTCCATCTGAAAACCTTTAAGCCGTCCATTATTCCGAAGGGGATAAGGTTGAAGGCGGCCAGAAAGGCGTTGATGAAGGCAACAACCAGAAACAGGCTCTGGCCCAGCGCCGCAATCAGGATGCATGAGATTGAAAGGATGATGTTGGTTACTGGTCCAGATATGGCTGTTTTTCCCACAGTTTCTCTTGTTCCTGCCCCAGCAATCATGACTGCGCCTGGCGAAATAAGTTTGAAGGGAAGAAACATCGAAATCAACGTTATGAGTGCTCCTTGGAGCGTTAACCTGAATTCTGCCCACAAGTTGAAGTGCTGTGCCGAGAATTTATGGGCTAGTTCGTGGAGAATAAAGGATAACATGAAGGCGATGGACAGGATTGCTACGCTCGCTAGGTTTTCTGTGCTGGTGACGAAGTAGGTTAAGCCGACGCCCATGACTAGAAGCGCTCCAACGGTCAGATGTTTTAGTTCTGTTTTGCTGAACCAGAACACTCTGGCTGATTGAGGCGTGTAGGAGACTGTGTATTTGTATGACGGCGCTTGAGGGGTTCCCTGTGTGCGTATTGGCGGCGCGTCTCTTGGAGCTTTGGCTCTCCATGCTTCAGGGCAGTTGTGTCTTTCTGGGAGACGGTGCTCGGCGCAGAAGAAGCCTCCACAGTAGCTGCATCTGAAGGGAAGAACCACGTCGTCGCCGCAGTATTGACACTTTGCCGTCTCTTTCAACTTCCTACATGTTTCTGAAAAATTGGTTGAATGGAGTGGTTTAAATGTTATTCCAAATTGGACGTGTTTTATTTTTGGTTTTGTGGTTTTTTGGGCGGATAAAGCTTTAATAATGGCTCTAGGTATTACGAAACGTCTGTATGGTAATACTGACGGGTTGGTTTAAACTGATAGGCAGACAGGAGAGCCAGCAAAACAATGCGTGAGGACGAAATCATCAAACTCGAGGACGTTTCCACAGTCTACGAGGGCGAAAGCAGACCCGCCATCAAGAACGTGAACCTGTCCTTCAAGAGAGACGATCTAGTCTACATCGTAGGTCCAAACGCCTCTGGAAAAACGACCCTCCTCGAAACCATAAACGGGCTGCTCCCTCCCTTCAAAGGAAAAGTCTCAGTTTTCGGATTAGACGTCCAATCCAA
>CAZJLG010000068.1:0-6754 GCA_964546665.1 uncultured Candidatus Bathyarchaeia archaeon | reverse complement strand
CAAGACATGCAAAGATGCTCCATAGGCTCCAACAATCTGAACCAGCTTATGGGCGGCGGAATCGAAACCCAAGCCATGACCGAACTCATCGGCGAGTACGGCGTAGGCAAAACCCAGATATGCCTGTCACTCTGCGTTAGAGTACAGCTTCCCGTAGAAGAAGGCGGATTAAGCGGCAACGCAGTTTACATAGACACAGAAGGAACCTTCATTCCCGAGCGGGTTTTCCAGATAGCTGAATCACTAGGAATTGATCCACACGAAACCCTTGGAAACATCTTTTTAGCAAGGGCCTACAACACCAGCCACCAAGAACTGCTCACAGAACATCTCTTCAAGTTTTGCCCAGAAAACAACGTGAAACTTGTTGTCGTAGACTCGATGATTGGGCACTTCAGAGGCGAATACGTGGGCAGAGAAAACCTTTCCGAGCGCCAACAGAAACTTAACAGCCAACTGCACAAGCTGCTGAGGCTAACAGAAGCATACAACATATCAGTTGTAATCACAAATCAGGTTCAGGCTAACCCAACAGCATTTTTCGGAGACCCCAACCGTCCAGCAGGCGGAAACGTCATGGCACATGCATCCACGCACCGAGTCTACCTCAGGAAGGGAGGAAAAGGCAGCAGAATCGCTACAGTAATAGACTCTCCATATCTGCCCGAAGAAAAAGCAAGATTCAAAATTACCGAGAAAGGCGTCGAGGACGCAGGGGAAGAATAGAATCGGCAGCAATCGCTGCTTTTGATGTGTGAAGGACCTGTTTGGCGTGACTGTTTTGTTGGGGGAGATGTCACGTTAAACCGGGTATTTTTTTGTAATCAAAGTTGTCGTTTAGAATCGAGTTTTTGTATTCTGTGATGTCTGTTTTTTGTGTCATTAGTTTCTTTAGGGATATGACGCCTTTTTTGTTTCCTAAGAGTATGGCGCCCACGATTTTTCCTTTGTCCAGAACAAGTTTTTTGTAGACACCTTTTTGTGTGTCTGCGTTTTTGATTTCTTCGTATTTTGGTTCTTCAGGGTTGACAATGCCCATCGATGTCAGGTCTATGTCAACAATTTTCAATGTGTTGGATGCTACAGTTCCAGTGTAGACACTGTTTTCATCTTCCAGCATGTTTGCGGCTGCCACGGTTGCTTGTTCCAGCGCTGCAGGTATTATTCCATAAACCATTCCGTTAAATTCGGCTACGTCTCCAGCGGCGTACACGTCGTCGGCGCTGGTTCTCAGATGCCCATCAACAACGATGCCTCTGTTAATTTTGATTCCAGCTTTCTGAGCCAATCCAATGTTTGACCTCACTCCTGCAGAAATCAAAACCAGGTCCCCAGAAAGGGTTTCTCCTTTGTCCAGCAGGATGCCGGAAACTGTTTGTTTGCCCAAAATTTCAACGGTTTTGACGCCTAAAACGATGCTTATGCCGAGAGCTTCAATTCGGTTCTTCAGAATTGTTGCCCCGTCAGTGTCTAGCTGCCTTGGCAGTAGCCTCGGAAACATTTCTACAACTTCTACTTTTTGACCCAACTTCTTCAGGGAATAGGCAAATTCTAGACCCAGAAGCCCTCCGCCGATAACTATGACTTTTTTGGTCTTTCGGGTGTACTCTTTTATGTTTAGGGCGTCTTTGATTGTGCGTAGCGTGAATACTCCAGTTTTTTCTGCGCCTTTGATGGGAGGAACAAAGGAGTGTCCCCCGTTAGCCAACAAGAGCTTGTCATAGTTTACTTTTGTTCCGTTCTCCAGCAGCAGTTCCTTTTTGTCTGTATCAATGCTTGATGCTTTCGTGTTCAGTTGAACGTTGATTCCCTGCTTTTTGTACCATTCTTCAGAAAAGAGGTAAACCTCTCGGGGTTCAGCTTCCCCTGCCAGAACTTGGTATAGTCTGGGTCGAGGATAATACTGATAGCCTTCATCTGTGTAGATCGAGACCTGTGCTTCTGGGTTTTGGTCTTTTATGATTCTTGCCGCTGTTACGCCGGCAACGCCATTACCGACAATTACTGCATTCATTGAAGATGGCAAAACGGTTCTAGCCTCCAATTCTATACCGTATGTTTTTCGATTCTTATAGTTGCTTCCTCTACCTTGTCTTCCATAAGCTGATATGCGGCTAGTTTGCCGTCAGTTGAAGACAGGATTAGCCATAAAGCGTTCCCCCACAATCTCATGCCTTTGAGGTCAATCGATGAAGGGGCAGCTGGAGCAGGATGCGAATGAAATAGTCCAACAAAATCCAGTCCATCTTCCTCAGCTTCAGTGAAGGCTGCAGCAACTTCTGCGGGGTCGATTTCGAACCTCACTGGGGACTGTAACTTGTTTGGTGCAAAGTCGATTTTTTCGACAACAGCTTCGCCGTGAGACAGCCTTCCGAAGAGCATTGCACAGGCTTCAACTGGCTGCATCTTCTCAGCTTGTTGCTTCAACAAATCAACATGTCGGCGCTGCAAACGCAAAATCAACGAAAGTCACTCCCCATCCAACAAGCCTGTACACGCTGTTTTTAGCTTTTCCTTTGCATGACTGGAAGGTGCTAGATTGCCAAATCACTTTTTTTGACGGCTATGGCATCCTCCATGCACACATCAACACATTTCATGCAGAGGGTGCATTCATCCTGCTTTACAGGAACAGCCTTAAGGGTTTCTGGATGCTCCATCAGTTCCTGCAACTCAAACACGGCAACTGGACAGACCTCTACGCAGGTACCTTTACCACTACATTTGTTCCAGTCTACGACAATCAAGGGCATATTTTTCCTCAGCAGCGCTTGAAGTACCAGAAATTCTGTTCTTCTACTTCTTCTTCATTTTCTCTAGAATAGGATTCAACGATTTCTGGATTCTTGTATTTGATGAAAACTGATTCTCCTAATTTTAGGCGTTGATTAATTTCCCCAAAATCTATCTCTTCCGTTTCTAGGACTTCGACGTCTTGACTTTGGTCCTGAGCCAAGAAGAAAATCTGAAATATGAAGGGCTTATCTGAAGAAACTGGAGCCTGAACCAGCACGTCTGATGTGGCTGGTTTGTTGTTTTTTGCTGCGTCTGTAACATTGTTATTCATTGTAGTCCTCTCTCTCATGACATGATTAGTTGTGAAGTATAGTTAAGATGAGCGTCTACACTGCAACACAGTGTATTCAACTGTAAACACCAAATTTTATTACCACACGCAATGTAACAAGGTAAGTCTATTGGAGTCTAGGAAAGATGCCAGAGAAAACACAGGATTTTGTTGCCCTCAGACAGATTTTAACAGAGATTCTTGGAGAGATTTGTTCCCTTTCGGACTGCCAAAGCGTCGGCATCAGGTTACACGATGATGGTGACTACCCTTACTATGTTCATGAGGGGTTCCCAGATTTTTTTGTGCTCAAAGAGAACAGCGTCTGCGCAAGAGATGATGAGGACAGCATCGTTTTCGATGAAGACGGCAATCCTCTTCTGGAGTGTATGTGCGGAAACGTCCTCAAAAGGCGAGTTGATGCGAAACTTCCGTACTTCACAGAGAAGGGAAGCTTTTGGACCAACAGTACAACCCAGCTGCTGGAGACAATCACTGAGAAGGGAAGACAGGGTCAATTACGGAATATGTGCAATTACAGCGGCTATGAATCGGTGGCTTTGATTCCCCTGAGAGCAGGTGACATAACGTTGGGGCTGATTCAGATGAACGATCCTCGCGAAAACATGTTTACCCTAGAAAAGATTGAGAATTACGAGGCTATAGCGGATCAGGTAGGCTCAATTGTTCTTAACGCGTTTGAAGTTCAAAAGAAAATGAACGCCGTTTTCGAGCTGGTAAACAAACTTAAAAACACCTAACTGCAAGTGTTTGAGACTTCTAGGCTGTTTTTGTTTTGGGTCGTGCTACTTCCAAGGTTACTGCATAGTCGTAGACTCTTGTTTTGGCATCATCAATGCCTGTCATGGAGCGCAGGAAAGATAGAAGGAATTTTTCGAGGAAAACGCTCCATTTAGTTCCAAAGTCGTGCTGCAGATGAAAGATGTCTTTGGTTCCTTGGGTGTGATAAAAGCATTGGAACCACCTAGCAAAATGTGGACCTCCAAGATGCTCAGTCACTAAGTAAACGAAAGACTCGTAATTCATCTTTAGTCCCATGGCGTTTGCGAGGTTCATGGCATCTAAGGCTCCAGATTTGGTTCCCGCTTCAGCCAATTCCTCAATCTGACATGTGCTGAGAATTTCTCGTAAAGTTCTTTTTGGCAAGCTGGCGTCGTTACTTCTGTCATTCCATCTGGAGTATAGAGCATATTTCCGGAGAATTTTGTTCACTAGGACGTTAACGCTGACTCCTTGTCTTGTTGCCTCCTCCTGCAGAACGCTGTCCCACTCTTGCCTGATTCGGAAAGTTCGAGTAATGGTCTTCTTACGTCTATCAAAACCGCTAGCCCTACTCAAGATTGAACAGCCTCCATTGTTCGCCAAAAAATAATCGGCAACAGACTTCAAATTAATAATAAGCCGAGTTTGTTTTTAAGATTTTACTGTTAACCTACTTTTCGCGTGCATGCTTCAATATGTGCCCTGTTTCTGGCAGAATAAGCTTGGTCATGACAAGTTTGACTGCCTGCGGGGAGCCAGGTATGCAGAAGACGGCTTTTCCTTGATCTGTTACTCCAGCTAAGGCTCGGGTCATGATGGCTGCTGAGCCAATCTCGTCGTAGCTCAGTTTCCTGAAGATCTCGCCAAACCCAGGCAACGTTTTAATCATCATGGGTCTCACCGTCTCAATCGTCACATCCGTTATGCTGACTCCGGTTCCGCCACACACTATGATGGCATCCACCTTTTCTGAGCCTATAGCATTGCCCACATGTTTTCCGATCAGGACCCTGTCATCAGGCAAGATCTCCCTTGAAACCACATTGTGACCAGCACCCTCGACAAGTTCAACAATCAAGTCTCCTGAGGGGTCAGTGACGGGCTGTCTTTCCTTGAGTTTCTGGTAGCGAGATGAACTGGAAACTATGACAGCAAAACTGATTTTTGTTGGTGCTCCAGTTTTGTGTTCGCGGGATGATTCGCTCATTGCTGTTTCTCCTTCACTTTATGGACTACGTGCAGGTTTTGGATGCTGGTGCCTGGATACTGTCCATACTTGTCCTTTTCGTACTGTTTAGTCATGTCCCAGACCGTTAATAGCGCCGTTGCTGTAGCAGCGAGAGCCTCCATCTCCACGCCTGTCTGGGCTCTGGTTTTGACTGTTGCTTCAGCCTCCACCATCGAGTCGACTATCCTAAGTTTGATTTCTACGCTGGTTAACGGCAGGGGATGACAGAGAGGAATCAAAGAACTTGTATTCTTCGCCGCCAAGACTCCTGCGACTTTAGCAACCTCAAAGGGGTCGCCCTTCTCAATTTTTCCTTCTTTGATTAGCCGTAATGTCTCGGACTTCAGTTTGATTGTTCCCTTTGCTTTGGCTTCTCTGTAAACCTCTGGCTTCCCAGACACATCAACCATTGACATCAAACTTCACCTAACCAGACTATAGTGTGGTCTAGACTTATTTTGTTTCTTCCCAGAATTCTATCAACTGCTTAATCATTCTTGCCCTTGGATTTTCGTCGTTGTAACGGAAGATGCGGATTCTTCCAAACGTCTTATGGCGGACAAGCTTCTGGTTCTCCAGAACCTGCAGGTGCTGATTTGTGGTGGCGTAGTTTAGTCCTGCTCGCCGGGCAATCTCGGATATGTTCAGTTCTCCGATTTCAGCCAAGATTCTGAGAATTTTCACGCGTCCCTTAGACGAGAAGACATCCTCTATCGCCACTGCGCTTCACCGTCCTTCCTGAGCTAGAAGTTTGCTAAGCTCCTGCTCCAGGTCAGAGGCTGGAACCCGAGGCAGGCTGATGAGTGTGGTTTTTCCCCGTTGCCCAACTCCTGAAACCATTGTTTCGATTATTCCTGACGCAGAAAACGCCTGAACATACTTCCAGAGCTGAGTGTGACCCCGATGTTTTTCGCCATACTCTTCGCAGGCTAACGCATAGGCTTCCTCTGCGTCTCCCATAGACATATACGCTGAATCCGTTTGCTTGAAATGCCTGGCAACACCAAGAAGAAACAGTTTTTCGTGAAGACCAAACTCGGGAAGCATGTCCCTCCGCACAACAGGATACACACTAACAACCGCGTTCCTGACACACTCAGGCAGAACCTCCCGCAGCTCCGAAGCGTCAGCATACTTGCCTGCCCGCCACAGAAGCTCGATTGCGTAACGGGCGTTGCCGCCTTCAGATTTTCCCAGCTCAGCGATGAGGCTCATTGTTTGGGCGGGCACTGCGCCGTCTCTGAAGGCAAGATTCACTCGGTCATCCAGAATGTCTTCAAGCTGCGCCTCTGAATATTCCTGTAGCTGGATTATGTTGCGTTGCAGCGTGCTTTTTGTGCTTGGGTCCAGATTTTCCAGGTGCTCGGGTTGGCGGAGTATGCAGATGAGAGAGAGGCGTTTTGGGGCGTTAATTCGGTCTTCTTGGATTCGGGAGAGGTTGTAGAGTGGGTCTGAGCCCTCATTTTGAACAAGAGACTCCAGCTCATCCAAAGTCAAAATCAGGTACGCATCTTTCTCGTCGAGAATCTGCATAAGCGCCTGCAGCAACTCCTCTGCGGAGTAGCCGCGCCTAGGAAAATTGGGATAAAACTTCATGATGGTCCGCTGAAGAATCATGAAGAGGCTGCCTTTGCATTCGCGGCAGTTGATGTGGATGTAGTTGAGGTTGATGTTGC
>CAZJLG010000067.1:0-6816 GCA_964546665.1 uncultured Candidatus Bathyarchaeia archaeon | reverse complement strand
GATCACGAAAAGGACTTCAACAGTTCTCATCAATGTCCATCACCAGCCTCCTTTTCAGCTCCCCAACTTCCATGTTGAAACCTTAACCTGATACGATATACCATCAATAGTCACCTGCCTAAGCTCAGTAGCAACAAAATCGTAACCGCTAGGAGTGCTACCACTGTCAAAAGAGACAGAAACCCCGAGGGTGCCAACGCCCCAAGGCATAATAACAGTTCCCACTTCATTTGTAGACTTTTTGTATGAAACTACTAGAAGCCCAACCTCAGAAACCGGAACCTGAGTTGTGTAATAGGGCTTTCCAGTACCATAATTTAGAGGCCCTGAAGTAAAGTCTAAATCATATTCCTGAAACTGAAAGTTCGAGGTTAAAATAAAGAAAGTAGCGTTGATTTGGACTTCAGCGTGTAAGCTGTCATCTTCAAAGATGTCCCAAGCATGCGCAAGTATAACTTCTCCTGAAGTATAGTTTTTGATAAGAGGAATAACGAATTGAAGGTCGCTGCCAGCGGTGTTTTTGGTGTAATAGCCTACGCCTGTAATTCCGCCTAGGTCAGCGTAGACTGTGAAGGAGAATGCATCATCTTCGTCTATTGTTTCAAACTCTATCAATTGTTGACCAGATGAATTGGTTTGGGCAACACTCGAATACGGTGTTACCACAAGCTCATTCACATGGAAAAGGTGACAGTTCAGTGTAGCGCCACTCAAAGGTAATCCTGATCCACTAACTTCAACGTTAAGGGCGAGATGACCCAAACCAGTAACTGGTGTTACTTCAACATCTATGGTGGGTGCAATGTCGATGCCGAATCCGTATGTTCGATTTATTGCCAGCAGTTCCGCAGCACATTCATAGGTGATGAGGCCACCTGTCGGAGCGAAGACGCCGTGTCCGTAGTTTGCACTGAGGTTGTTGTAGTATAGATTGGTTTTAGGGTAGTAGACTAGGGGGCTGCCGCCAGAAGAGATGCTTGTCGCTAACCGCATTATGGAATATGGACTTAGGGCATATCCTCCGACATTAGGGTCGTTAAGACCAAATCCCAGCAGAGAAATGTTAGTTGTTCCCCAGTTTGTGGGGTTTCCTGGAGATAGGCAGATTGTGTTCATCAGGTCAATGGCTTTGTTGGCGACTTGGCGGTTGCGGTCATAGTCAACGGCAGTCGCGAACATGCCGCTGTATGTTAACATGGCTACCATCAGCGCCGCTATCAGAATCGTGAGTGAAACCATGTGGTCTATGGTAGCTCCTGTCACTTAATCAGCTCCAAAAGAGAAAACTAGAGTATGTTCAGCATCATCTAATTTCTGCACGTTAATCGAGGCGTCAGTAGAGGTGCTTCGGAAGGTCGATTCTATCCATTGCACGTTAGGACCAAGTACAGCCTTAGCCGTAACCGTGTTACCCACATCATCCATCGTTAAGGTAACAGTGAGAATTTTGGTTGCATCAGGGTCAAGGGGATGATTCAGCGAGCCAGTGGCAGTGTAAGGATAGGAGGCAACAGTTATGGGTAAAGTCGATGCTTGATTTACGGTACCTGCCAAAACATTTTGACTGTTTATGGTTAGATAGAGCTGTTGGATTGTGCTCGCTAGATGGTCAGCAGTGTCCTGTAGTTCGATGTTCCTCTGCGAGTTTTGCCAGTTGTCTACCATTGTGCTTGCTACAAGAGGAAATACTATAACCTGAGTGAACAGCAACGGAATCATTATGACATATTCAATCGTTACGCTTGTCAAGTATCCATGCCTCCTTGTTTCTTATGTCCATTAACTAAGTCCAAACCCAACGGACACCTCGCTAAGATAAAGCTCAAAAATCACATTCTGATATCCCCCAGTAGGAAGAGGTACAATAGTAGGAACGTCAAGACTTTGTGATTCCTCGGGGAAATTGAAGAAAGCAGAATCAAAAGCGGCTGCAGCACGGGGAAAACTGACAGAAACGCTGACACTTAAAACATCGTTTAGGGTATTGGCTTTAACAGATTCTCCGGTGAAAGTAACAGATTGAGATAGTCTAGGAGATTCCCCAGCAGTAAGAACTGGAAGATACATTCGGATATAGTATGTGTTGATGGAAGTGTTAATTGAAGAGCAAAGAACCCTTATTGAGGGGGCTGTGATGACTCGTATGTATTTTCCGTCAGGCATAGGTGTTCTCTCGATAGCAAACACACGTGCGACTGGAGCAGAAGTGCCCGTTAAAGTAAAGGAATCATCAGGGTCAGGAAAGATTCTCTCCCAGTAACCGTCGCTTATTGAATAGCGGGACGTTGGAAGCTCAAACATGAGTACTCCGGTTGTATTCACGAAATTAGTTATACCTTCACTGGTTTCCACAGACACATTGTAAGTTAGCACCGAAGACTCCAAAGCAACATACCCATATTGTGTCGCATAACTAATTGTCTCTGTGCGCCCAGCTGTCCAAGCAACATCGTCTATCTGAAGCCCAGCAGTCTGCATCAACTGTTTCGAAGAGTTGAAATCACCTTCCGCAACTCGGGACCACAGAAGGTTGTTAGCGAAAACCAAAGCAACGCTCAAGATAGCAATTATGGCGCCAGTCATGATGACCGAAGAGATGACTGGGCTTATTCCCCGTTTTCCTGAGCGTTTCTTATGATTTTTGCATAGCACCACCAAAGTTTCCTCCTAAACTAGCAATGGAACAACCTTTGATGCGATTATGGCGATTAATACAAGCAAAGAGGAATGTTTGAAGCCAGCAGCCAAGGATTCTTCACTGATTTTGCCTGCAACCAGTCCAATGAGATAGCAGTGGGTGACGACTGAAACTGTGAAGATTGTTGTAAGTTCTGATGTGTTTTGCGATGCTGTGGAGAGTTCTCCGCCCATTTCAAGTGTCTGGGTGGTGAAGATGAGGGTCATAAGTGTTGTTGCTACCAGCAATATTGCAGCGAAGTATGGCATAATCATGTAAGGTCGAACGCTCATCTTCTTCTCTTTCTCAACTTCCTGAGTCATGTTGTTGAAGCGTGCAAGAGACTCGATCATGGATATTGTTCCGCCGCCTACATCCACGGCTTCTAAGAGCAAGAACATGACAATCTGGGACATCCAACTCTTAGTCTTCTTCACGAAATCCATAATCACATTTCGCATAGGAATACCCCAGCCAATATCAGAGGACATTTTCTTCAATTCCCTAGAGAATGCTCCGTAATCCCTATTCGAAAGATTTGAGATACAAGCTTCTGGGGAAAGCCCGGTCTTTCTTGTTTCCGTCAGATCTCTAAGAAAGTTAGAGATACCGCGCTCCATACTTGCCTTTTTACTCGCAATCTTTTGATGCACAATAGCAGGAGGCACAGCAGAGACTATCAAAGCGATAGAGACTGCAATTGGGAGGTCAACAATTCCTTGAATAGGAGTTGCTATCATCCCGAAGAATCCTGTGAGCAGCAAGAGAATTAAAACACCTACTGCTGAGGAGATAGCATATACTTTGTAGGGTCTCATCTCACTGATTGGGCTTTTTGGTTGCATTCCGTGTGCAAGATACAGGAAGACGATAGAGAGCATAGGCGTGAAGACATAGGTATACATGATTACGCTGGAGCCCATGTCCAAGCCTGTGCTGTATATTGACTCTACGCTGAAGAGGATATAGAAACACAGTGACATCAGAACCATTACGATAATGAAAGATTCCAGAAGCATTCCCATACGTTCAGCGGCAGCCTTAACTTGCATGGAGCCAGCTTTGAAGATGTCCTGTGCCTTCGTTTCCAAGAAGTGGATAACGTCACCGCCGATAATAACTGTGGAAGCATAACCAGAAATGAAGTCTCTGAAGATGTCCAAAGGATTATACTTTGCCGCTTTTTCCAGAGCACTAAGCGGGTCTACCCCAAAGATTTCCACGTCTCTGATCAGATTTCTAGATTCCCTACGTGTCGCAGGCAACAACTCAACCTCTGTAAGCCTTTTGAAACTCATGTAGGGCGGTATACCACCAGATGCCATAACCGTAACATATGTTGCTGCGAACGGCATCTCCCTCTCCAGGGCACTAGCCCTTTCGCTGGCTTTAGACATTGGCGCAACCATGAAGCCAATCATGACGTAAATTGG
This sequence comes from uncultured Candidatus Bathyarchaeia archaeon, assembly GCA_964546665.1. Classification (GTDB taxonomy): domain Archaea; phylum Thermoproteota; class Bathyarchaeia; order Bathyarchaeales; family Bathyarchaeaceae; genus Bathyarchaeum. Next base: position 2,706 of record CAZJLG010000067.1, on the reverse strand, counting down.
CATGGGCACCAAGAAAACCAGAAACGCAAACTTTGTAAAGTATATGAGTACAAGCGCTACAACAGAAATGGGCAAAGTTATTAGCGCCATCAAAAACATCAAAGAAATGTAGGTTTCAGGATAGATTTTGATTCCTGCTCTCGCTAAGTGTTCCTTGAACTCGAACATTTTGCCAAGGAACTTTGGCGAAATACTGCCGAAAAGGCGGTAGGAGACGCCCTCAAGAGTTTTTAGCAGGGGCATTAGCTAAAACCTCCTTCTCGTAGAATTCTTCAGGTTTGGCGTTATATTCGGTTATGACCCCTGCAACATCTCTGTAGCTTCTGATGTTACGTTCTCGCATCCAACGCAACACATTTTCTCGACGCTTCATCTCATCCATCAATTCTTTCCAAGATAATCCTCTGCGTTCGGTTATGGCGTTAAGCATTATTCCGTTTTTGAGGTTGGGAGCGTGGGTGTCGCCAGCGGCTTTCCATGTGAAGGTGTTTCTGTAGTCTTCGTAGTCTGCGATTTCGTCCACGGAAAGTACTCGTCTGTAAGCAGTCATTTCGCCAGTTTTTGATTGAGGCAGGTGTACCCGCTGAATGGATGCTACAATGTTCATTAGAGGCATGTATGCAGGTGCTATGTCCATGGGCTTCTGGATTAAACGTTTGACAGCTGAATCTATGGAGTCTGCGTGCATGGTAGCCATACCGCCGTGGCCAGTAGCCAAGGCCTGGAACAGCGTGTATGCTTCGCTACCTCGAATCTCGCCGACCACAATCAGGTCTGGACGGTGCCTCATTGAGGTTTTGACCAGATCGAAGAGTGTGACTTCTCCAGTGAGAGTTTCTCCAAGACCGTAGCTTCTTCGCGCAATCAGTGATACCCAGTTTTCGTGAGGCAGGTTAAGTTCTGCGGTTTCCTCGATTGTGATTATTTTGCTGCCAGGCTTAATCAGGCAGGCTACAGCGTTGAGGAATGTTGTTTTTCCTGAGGCTGTTCCGCCAAGCACCATGAGGCTTGCTCTGTTTTCTAGGCAAGTCCAGAAATAGGCTGCCATCTCCTCGGATAGGGTTCCTAGGTTTATCAGGTCGATGATTGAGTAGGGGTCGTCTCGGAACTTTCTGATTGTGAAGGCTGTTCCGAAGGGTGTAACTTCTCGTCTGTAACAGACAGCGAGCCTGTGCTTTCCAGGCAGAGATGCGTCAACAATTGGGAAGGCTGAGCTTACGTGCTTTCCAGCCATGTGGACAAGCTTTACAACGGCGTCGTCTACTTCTTGGTCGTCATGAAAGATCAGGTTTGTTTCAAGGTTCTCGTATCTTCGGTGCCAGACGTAGACGGGTTTCTCGACACCGTCACATGAAATATCCTCGATGTTCTGGTCCCGCATCAAGGCGTCGATTCTGCCGAAACCGACCAAGTTTCGTTGGGCATGATACAGGATTTTGGACCATGAAACGTCAGGTAACCAGCCTAAGCTGATTCGGTATTTGCCAACAATCTTTTCAGCTTCGTTAACAAAGAATTGCCGAGGATCTTCGATTTCGTGTTCTGGCGAAGCAATCTCAGCAAGAAGTATTTCTAATATCCTATCGTACACGTTTCGTTCTAGGATATCTAACCGGAGTTCATCAAGAACATACTTATACTCACCAGTTATTGGGTTTCGGGCAATAGCTGCGTGAGCAAAAGGTTCATAGAGTGGATACCTTTCAACAATTTTGTAGCCTTTAGGCAGAGGTTTTGGTGGAGGTGCTGGTGGTATGGCCTTTAGTTTCTGTCGTTTGAAAATTCTGCCGGCAGACTTGAGTGCTGATGAAACCCTCTCATTGAATCCATTGGCTTGTTGCATTGGAGTTCTCCAATACAGTAATTTTGTCCACTAAGTATTAAATCTTGTGTCTTAATAAAGCATAGTATGGATAAATTGCCACACACAACAAAAATTCAACATCCAAAAAAACAACCCAAAAAAGACACAGCATAAAAAATCAGAGACGAGGCTTACACACAATCTCCTTGATTCTCAAATCAAAGAAGGAATGCGTGTTAGTTGGCTTCAAAACTAGGGCGGTGTCGGCTCCACTTGCAGTTCCTCCGACGGCGATGACGTCTTCGTTTGTGTTGATGAGTCCTGCGTCAGTTGCCATGCAGGTGATTTCGCAGGTGACTTTTGTTCCTTGTCCGAAGAGGCGGAGGACGTTTGAGATTATGCCGTCGGCTTGGATTGTTGCGTATTTTTTGTTGATGGCTCTGCCTAGGGTGCCGAAGGCGTGGGCGGTTGTTAGGGTTTTTGCGCCGTTGTTTTGGATGGTGGTGCGGTTTTTTGGGAGAAATTCTTGGGTGTCGGGTTTTTTGAAGCCTGTGACGTGGGTGACTATGATGAGGTTGTGGTTTTTGAAGAGTTTGGAGGCTTTGGCGCCTGTTTCGCCGGTTGTTGATGCTACGACAATGTTTTTGATGCCTAGTTGCTGGGCTCGTTCTTTTGCCAGTTTGAGGGTTTCTTCTGTGTTTTGTGGGCCCGGATTTTCGAAGTAAACTGTCTCGGTTACAGTGTTTGCCATGTCATCCATCTCCAGTGTGACAGCTAAATGATTAGGGAGCCTTATATCTGTTACAAAATGTGCTTTGCCGAGTTTTCCAGAAAAAATACTGTTTTCAACAATGTACCTCTATTAGGAAGCTAATGTGCTCAGAGGCTTGGGCAGCAGATTA
>CAZJLG010000066.1:0-6820 GCA_964546665.1 uncultured Candidatus Bathyarchaeia archaeon | reverse complement strand
CGATACTGAAAAAAGAGGCTACAAAAGACGAAATCAACGCAGCTTTAAAGAAGGCGGCTAACGGAAAGCTGAAAGGTATCCTAGAATATAGTGAAGAGCCACTGGTTTCATCGGATTTAGTACATAACAGTAACTCAGCCATCATAGACGGAGACTCAACCATGGTCATAGGAAACTTGGCCAAAGTCTTCGCATGGTATGACAACGAGTGGGGCTATTCCGTTAAGATGGCGCGGATGATCGAAAAGATCTGTAAGATGGCCTAAACCAAAAACAGCAAAACTCTCAAATCCCACCCTTTTCCTTTTTTTAATGTTGTAGGTGATAAAATGCCAAAATTCTTGACAATGGATGATTTCGACCTAAAAGATAAGACAGTCCTTCTGCGAGTAGACTTTAACTCGCCACTTGACCCACAAACCAAACAGATAATCAATGACGAAAGAATTCGTGCACACGCAAAAGCAACCATCAGCGAACTGGTCAAAAAAGGCGCAAAAACTGTAATCTTGGCTCATCAAGGCAGACCTGGAGATGCAGACTTTATTCCTCTGAAGCAGCATGCTGAGCTTCTCAGCAAAGAATTGAATATGCCCGTGAAGTATGTGGATGATGTCTTTGGAGAGTCTGCTCAGAATGCCATCAAGGCTTTGAAGAGCGGAGAAGTTCTGGTCTTAGGAAACGTGCGAGGTGTACCAAATGAACAGACTAAGGGAACGCCTGAAGAGCATGCTAAAACCGAGTTCGTGAGGAACCTTGCTCCTCTGGCAGACATCTTCATTAACGATGCTTTCGCTGCGGCTCACAGAGCTCACATTTCGATGGTTGGCTTCACCGCTGTTTTGCCCAGCGCAGCTGGCAGAATCATGGAACGGGAACTCAAGGCTTTAGGCAAAGTTCTGGAGGCTCCTGAACATCCCTCAGTGTTTGTGATTGGCGGAGCAAAAGGTGACGACTCACTGGACATATCGCGGTATGTGCTGAAGAACGGCATCGCAGACAATGTTCTAACTGGCGGAGTAATCGGGCACATCTTTCTGGTTGCTAAAGGCTTCAACTTGGGCAAAGGAAACATGGCCTTCTTGGAGAAGAAGGAGCTCATGGGTCTGGTTCCAGGAATAAGGGAACTTATGCAGCAGTATCCCGGAGCCATCATAGTTCCCGTTGACTTGGCTATGGAAGTAGACAAGAAACGAAAAGAAATCGACGTTGAAGACCTTCCCACAGATAATAACATCTTTGACATTGGAACAAAAACAGCACAGAAGTTCGCTGACATAATACTGAAAGCCAAAACAATCGTGGTTAGTGGTCCCGTAGGAGTATTCGAGAATCCAGAATTCAAGAAGGGCTCTCAGATTGTTCTGAATGCAGTAGCAAACTCTGAAGGCTTCTCTCTTGTTGGAGGAGGACACACAGTCGCCGCAGTAGAAAAATTGGGGCTGGCTGACAAAATGTCCTATGTGAGCACTGCAGGAGGCGCTCTGATAGAGTTCCTTATGGGGAAGCAGCTGCCTGGAGTTGTGGCTCTGGAGAAGGCAGCCGCCAGAACCTAATCTCCTTCCCTTTTTTGTTTAAGATTTTTTCCAGATAAGAGTAACTAATACTGCTGCTATAGCTGCTGCTGCAAGCGCCATATACTTCATTAATTCAGCTATTAGTGGTGTACCATTGCTTGTTTCAGGGAAATTAACTGCTCTTGTATTCCATTCTTTGATGTAATTTACGTACTCTTCACTGGTTGGGTAGCTTTCTGTGTCTGGGTAGGGGAATCCGCTCATGTTCCTGAAAGGATACGGATCTGTTGTGAAGTCGAATCCGTAACCCCAATTACCTGGCGGGTCTTTGAACCATGAAGCTACATATATGAAGTAACTTCGTGATGTGCCTGCTTCAAGAGGCGGAAGGCTTGATGTGGAGAACTTGAGAGACATTTTGTCTCCTTGCATTCCGATAACATACATGTCATCTGCTTCACTAAGTAATTCTGTTACGTTACCATACTTTGTGAACATGCCTGAAGCGGTCGAAGTTGAATCAGCAAACAGTAGTGGCTCAAAAGTTGCCTCAGGAAGAATTTCAGTGATTGTTATGTCTTCTTGTGGGCTTATGTCGATTCCAATGTAATCGAACGTTACATTCCAGAAGTTGGTAATTCTAATCTTGTACTCGGTAACATCTTCGGGAAACAGTCCATTCAAATCTACAGAGAATGTTCTGGGAACATAATCTCCAGGAATTGGCATCTGCCTATCCTGTGGAACTCGTATCCAATTACCTTGTGCATCCATAATCTCCATGTAAGCTGGCGGATTAATCTCTGTACCATTCGGCACTAAACCTTGGGCGGCTGCTGTCTTGAATTGGTCTATCCAATCGTAATATGGTCCAGCTGGCCCCCAATCAACCATTCCGTTGATAACAAGTTTGATTTCTGGTGCGCCAGATAAGTCGCCCAAATCTAGCGTTAACTGGTTTACTTCAATGTTATCCCACGATGGGCTGTCAACTCCATTAATGGCTGGTGTGAAGACGCTATCAAGTTCCGCGATTAGAGATAGAACGTCATCTCCGTTTTCGTTTATGGCAGAAACTGGTGTTAACAGATTGTCTCCGTCTACTGTGTAGATTTGACCGAAGAAGCCTCGGTTGACGTAATTGACCATGGTTGAATAAACGTCGACATCGCTGGGGTGGTCAACAACAACCATGTAAACGTTGTCTGTATAGAAGATTTCATCCCATTGTTGGAAGAGGATAATGTCATAGTATTCTTGACCCTTTTCTGTCTTTGGTTGTAATTGGCTTGCGTCTAATTTAACGTGGTCCCATGGGTTTCCTCCAGTGAATACGATGTCGCCATCATCCTCGATGTAGCCTATGTATCCTAGCCATCCAGCGTTTGATACTTCCGTGACGTAGATGTAGTCGGTTCCATTCCAATAATACAGTGAAGGGCATGATGCGTATCCGCTGATTACGATGTAATGTGCAAGCACTGAAAGAAACCTGTCCAAGACTAGTGTTCTTGATTCGCTTGTCACGCCATCGTCCCAGTGGTCAAATTCTACTATGCCTGTTCCAACATCGACGGTCTTGTCGGTGCTGATGCTGTATTCTCCTACGGGCAGAAGTTTAACGTATGGCGATTCGTATGTCACGCCATCGAGAGTAAATATCATTGGTTTGCTGCCGCCGCCTGCCCTGTTAATAGAGAGCGTGTGGTAGCCGTTTGGAGCAACTGTGAAATACCCTTTTAGTTTGTCGCTTTGGTTGCCTAGGTTCACAATCTCAACAGGGTAACCTTTGGTTGTTTCAGCGTTTGATGGACCCGCTGTAACCGTAAATGTAACTATTCCATCAGATTCACCTGCAGCCAAAGTAGCCTGTTTTGTTGCTACAGCTTCACCATCGACAAGAAGCCTTACCCCCATGGTCTCCTCTTGGTTTGCCGTATTGTTGGCTTTAACCGTGATGGTTACTGTTTCGCCTTCCCACACCTCGTACGGATTCACAAACACCCTGAGCAAATCAATCTTGTCTGAAGCAGCAACCGGAGCTTCGACAGTAAACGAGCCTGTCGCGCCATCTACTTCAACACTGTAAGCGCCAGCGTTTGTTTCAGTCACTTCAAATTTCACGACATCGGTTGCCTGACCAGCCAACGTAACATCTTTGCTGTCTTTTGTGGCTCCGTCAATTTTGATGTTCGCGGTGTAGGTGCCGCTTTCCTCTCCGACATTAGTTACCTTAACCGAGATTTCTACAGCTTCGCCAGCTATGGCAGATGAGGGGTTAACTGTTAAATCGGTTACTTGGAATTCTGCGGGTTTAATTTCTTGAGCCTCAGAAGTGATTCTGAAGGATGTGGTCAAGGTTCCTATTCTGATCGTGTATTCACCTTCAGCGTTTTCAACAAGCTCAAACTGTACAGATTTGCTTTCGTCAGCATCTAATTGGATGCTCTTTGTTTCTTTTTTCTGGTCGTTTACGAAAAGGTCCAGCACGAATTCGCCAGATTCATCGCCGATGTTTGTTGCCGTAACTGAAACAGTTATTGTGTCTCCGACTTCAGCCTCTTTTCGGCTGGTTACCAAATTGGTTAATTGAAGTTTAGCCTGCTGGGTTACCGTTTCCGAAGTGACTTGGAATGTTTTCGTCACGGTCCCCACTGTAATCGTGTGCTCGCCTTCTGTTCCTTCCGTGGCTGTGAATGTGACTGTTGTAGTTTCTCCCCCTGAAAGCTGAATTGTTTTGGTTGATATCGGAATATCATCTATTGCCGGGGTTACTGTGTAGTTCCCACTCCTGTCTCCCGTGTTAGTCACGCTAACTAACATCGTTAAAGTTTCCCCAACTTGTACCAAATCAGAATCAAGAACCAAATCTGTTATTTCAAAGTTGGCGGGTTTCAAAATCTGTGCATCAACATAGAAGTAGCCTGGAATTACAGCCGCTAGGATTATCAAATCAGCCAACAAAAATATTTTCAGTTTTTTTGATCGAGAGACCATGGGTTCCACTCGCAGAAACGATACTTCATTATTGCTTTTAAGAATTTCTTGAAAACACCATACGCCTTCAGCACATGAAAGTAACTCAAGAACTGTTTCTGACAGGCAGACTGCACTAAATCTTTGTCTAATATCTAATCAAGTTCTGATGGTTCCAACCAGTTTCGAGACTTGAAAACGGTTTTTCCGCCAAAGTTCACTCTCAAACAATCCTCGTAAGGACACATTTCAACGCATCGTAAACATAGCATGCACATTGAAGTCATTATTTTTCCTCCCTTCTGTTCGTAAACTTCAGTAACCTGCACTGGGCACACTCTTTTGCAGATTCCGCATTTAGTGCATTTTGTTTCGTTCTTGTCAAGGTGAAGCAGAGGCGCCCACTTGAAGCCCTTGAGCTTATTCACAACAGCTATCGATATGCCTGTTGGGCAGAAGCGGCACCAAGCACGTCTTATGAAGAATGAACCTACAACAACCAACGCCAAGAAAATTAACGCGGCGACTGTAGCAAAGTTTTCGCCAGAGTATAACATCACTTCTCTAACATAGGGGAAACTGAAGTTTAATCCGCCAATTTCTAGGGGTCCTTCCCAGGGCACAATCAGCGGCACCAAGGGTCCAAGCAGGAGGTACATCTGTTCGAATACACCGGCTAAACCTAATGCCATAAGCTTGAAGGTCTCTGATGTTGAGGGCGGGTCTATTATGTACAGAACAGGGGCTAGACCTAGAAAAAGGAGTACCAGCGCATATCGGAGGTTGTGCAGGAGCTTGTTGAGTTTATCTGGGATGATTCTGTACCGTATTTTGAGTGCCTTTCGGATTAGGGTAATCACGTCCATGTATAAGCCGAAGGGGCAAATCCAGCCACAGAAGAATCGCCCCAAAACAATGGACATTATCAGAAGAAACACCACTATGTAAAGTGGTCTCACCGTAAACGTAAACAAGTAGTATACCGCAGCCAAGGATGCTACCTGAATAACGAACCTGATGTACGTCACTTTTATTGTCTGATTCCTCTTCCATATAGTAATAACTAATACTCCTGCGACAGCCAGCCCTGCAAGAATCGTCAGCTTCAGCAACTCGGCTACAAGTTCCATTACCACTTACTTCACCTTCGCATGTTGTGGAAAACAAGATGCTGTGCCGAATCCTGATTGATGCAACAGTTCAGTAGCGAACGTTTCAAGACGTGACTGTGAAATTTTAGTCATCAACAGCATACCGAGTTCTCATGAAATTTTTAATTAAGTAACCATTAAACACCATTTAAATCTTAAGCAGTTTTTGGTGTTTCAGTCAATTTGTTACCTTTAGGCTGTACCTGCCTCTGGAGAACTTGTTCGATTGGTAAAACATATCTAACTCCAATCAACAGATTAGTCCTAGGTTGATAAAGTGATTGACGATATCATAATCCAGCTGCTTATCCTTGTCGGGTCATTAGTTGTTTTGGCTTTTTCCAGCCACTTCACTATAAAGGCTATAGAGAAACTTATCGAACTCACAGGTCTAAGCGAGATGTCTGCCGGATTCATCCTTCTTGCCACATTAACTTCTGTGCCTGAAATAATTGTGGCTCTCTTCGCTGTTCTTCAAGGAGAACCCGGACTAAGTGTAGGAGACATTCTTGGCTCAAACGTTTTTAACATCGGAGCAGTTTTAGGAATTCTAGGCATGTTAGGTTACCTCAAAACATGCTGCACAGACCTTTTGACTGAACTCACTGACATCCTCCTGATCACTTCTTTGATTCCTCTTCTTCTAGTCATATTCAAGGTGGCAAGCCCTGTTGTGGGCATAGTCCTGTTGGCAACTTTTGTGGCAAACACCTATTTTATGGCAAAAAAGAGGATGCCAGCCGTTGAATCCAACGGAGTAAACGGAGTAAAAGCCCCTATTAAACGTAAAGCCCTAACAAAAGTTATTGCGATGCTGTTGCTTGCCCTAGTTGGAGTTATAATTACAGCTCGTCTGGTTGTTTCGTCTGGTATCACCATCGCATCTATTCTTGGCGCTCCGCCTATCCTGCTTGGAGCAAAGCTTGTTGCCATAGGCACCTCTCTTCCTGAATTCACCACCGATCTTTCGGCTGTCCGACGGAAGCGTGTTCACTTGGCAATCGGCGGAATCATCGGCTCTAACCTCACAAATCTTACTCTTGTTTTGGGGTTGGTTCTTCTGTTTTCTCCCTTTGCAATTGATACAGCAATCTTTACACAGCTTCTTCCGTTCCTGCTGATAACAACAGTCATCTTCTGGCGTTTTCTCACAAGAGGCGGAATCTCCAAAATCGG
>CAZJLG010000065.1:0-6942 GCA_964546665.1 uncultured Candidatus Bathyarchaeia archaeon | reverse complement strand
GGCAAAAGGCTTCCAATACGTTTTGCCGTTTATTTTTGACTATTCTACTAAAAAATGAAGCAAAAAATAGGAACTTGAATGGAGGAGATACACGATGATTACTGGATATGTGTTTGTAAACACTGAGAAAGGCAGAACCCTAGATGTTGTTGAGAATGTGAACAAAATAAATGGCGTCAAAAAGGCTTGTGTCATTACAGGTACTTTTGATATAGTGGCAACCTACGAAGTGGAAGACATCAAGGATGTTGGCGAAATGGTTGCAAGAGGTATAGATGGCATAGACGGCGTTGCCCTTACACAAACAGCAATATGCGTCAAATGTTGCCAAAAATAATAAGCCTCTGAACACCTTTTTAGTTTGGAGAGACCAAACTTGCAGTGCTCACATTGTGGAATCTGCTGCGAAGAAACTATGATGGAGCTTTCAGTAGATGACATCAAAAGGCTAGAAAAGAAAGGTTTTCGCTTAGAAGACTTCACAGTTCAAAATGATGGTGTAACTCAACTCAGAAACGTTGGAGGATATTGCTATTTCTACAACCGTGCTGACAAGAAATGCACGATATACGAGGATAAACCAATCGGATGTTCCATCTATCCTGTTGTGTATCTAGTAAACGAAGGCATGATAATTGATGAATTATGTCCAATGGGAAAAACGATTTCAAAGCACGAATTGATGACAAAAGGGAAAGCCCTTGATCAACTCTTGAAAAAACTAAACTATGAACATTAACTCGATAACTTTTTGTCAGTTTATGCGCCTTTTTTAAGCCAAGAATGGTAATTGGGTTTCGATTCTTCGTGGAAGTATTCTCTGTTTCTTTCTTCTTTTTTGTTTATTGTTTTATTGCACCAAGGGCAGTCTTTAGGTAATTCCGCGCCCAAAGTCCACTGAAACTGATTCAAGCTGATGTTCCGCTTACATTTAGGACATTGTTTAATTGTTAAATTCCATTCCCCCTAGTAATATATCAAATCGTTGTTTTCTAATTGTTGACGAAGCTTTTCAACCGCTTCATAGACCTCTGCCTCTTTTTTGGCTCCTGTACAAACAAGTTTTCCTGTTGCAAAGATGAGAATCACAACTTTTGGTTCATCCATTCGGTAGATAAGGCCTGGAAACTGTTCTGGTTCATACATAGTCTTTTTGAGAACATAGGCAACATCTTCCAACTCTATTTTCCCAGCAAGATTAGCTGAAGCAACAATGTTAACTATTTCAGTTTCAGGTTTGCCCGGAATGATTATGCCGCTTATCTTAAGCTCCTTTAGAACCTTTTTTATTGCTTTCACTGCTTCTTTCTCAGACTTGGCTCCAGTGCAAACCATCTTTCCCGTTCTAAAAATTAGGATTGCTGTTCGAGGTTTTTTTAATCTGAAAACTAATCCAGGAAACGTTTTAGGATTATAATCAACTAAAGGATTCCCCCTAACAATTGCATTAAGGTCGAACTTCTGATTCAAAGTAGCGCAGGCCACAACATTTTGTATCTTAATTGAAGCGTCAAAAACAGGTCCCACTTCTACTTCTAGCGGAGGGTCTTTATCATGGCCTTTAATCCAATACTGTGTTGATTCATTCAATTGTGTATTACTTACTTTCATAATTTTTCACTTGAATTTTTTAGTAGAATGACCAAAGAAAAAAGGCAAAAAGCAATTTTCACCAATATTCCGGACAAGAATCCTACATGATAATGTAACAGATGTGCACCATATTAAGCTACTGCTAACCCCCTTTGGCATTATGATGGAGATTCATTTCATACGTTTGAGAACAAGTTTAGCGCTAAAATTTAATTCCAACCCAAAGTTTTTTGGATAGAATGAATCTCTTTATGGCATAGGTTTTAGTAATTGGGCGATTACTTGTTTTGTGGGTTGACGAGTTGACGAAATGGGAGTATAAGGTTATTGCATTGAAAACCAAGATTCATATTAGTCGGCGTGAGCAGGAAAAAAATCCCGAAATACAAAATGTGCAGAAGGACTTAAACGCGATGGGCGAAGATGGATGGAACTTGGTCGGTGTTCAAAACGTTCGATTGGAAACGGGTAGTTTGTTTACTGTTGCATACCTCAAACGAGAAAAATTATAGCTAAACCTTTGTCTACAGGTAATAGCGATGGTCCTTGGTCTTCTTTATACTGCCAAGAAAGTTTCCGGCAAAATAGTCTAACCAACATTCTTCTTGAAAATCTAGTTGAGCCTCTTTCAAAGTTACAGCAGTCTCCACCGAAAATGCCCTTACTTTCTCAAATTTTCGAATAAGCCGCTGCTTCATCTTAAATTGTACTCCAGACATTGACAGCTTCTGCCTTCCTCCTTCCTTATCTACTTCTTTAGAAGAATACTCAAAACAAAGGGTAAAAAACGCCCCGCTTTTCTTATAGGCATTAACCCAGAGAATTCTACAATTTAATATGTACTGCCGAGGACTATATATACCATTTGGGTAATCTATGCACAAGAAGACTGAAAATTGGAAAAACTTCAAATAATAATGTTCAAATTTTTGCACTTACTTCTTGTCAAAAAGAAAGAGACGATATTCAAATGAACCAATCATAATTGGAAGGCACATCTTTATAAGCAAGCTTGAGATTGGAATCTTGGATTAGTTTTTTGAAAATACTAGTTCAGTAATTGAATCGGAGGTGCAAAAGCTATGTCTTATGGTAGACCAAGAGAAATGCACAACGCAGTCTGCGCTGAATGTGGAAAAGAATGTCAAGTCCCATTCAAACCTGACCAAAGCAGACCTGTATACTGCAGAGAATGTTACAGCAAGAAAAGACCCGCCAGAAGTAGATATTAAACTAGACGGCAAGTTCTTTTTTTAAACATACATTTTTTTTAACACCTTTTTTCTATTTTTCGCACAATTATAGCCTCGAAGCTCACTCAGGAGGGGCTCCGGATCTCGCTCAGGATTATTTTCGGCGGATACTGTTTTTCACATTTCTGTTCCTTGTATTAGGAGTCTAATAGTAGTGTATTGTTGAAAACAGTATTTTTTCTGAAAAATATCTGCACAGCACAAGTTTGGTACAAAAAGTTCACACTTGTTTGCATGCGATAGATGAAAATGACAAAAAGGGTTACGTTCCAGCACGCCAGCCAAATGCTTAGTCTGTAGCTTCTGTTTCCTGGATTATGAAGTATCCACTGCCTGAGAAGAAGGGAGAATACTCAAATGTCATCTGCAGAGAGGTGTGAGTGCTATTACTGCTTAGACTGTATTTGCTAGGGTCTACAAGATAGTATTTGTGGATTAGTGAGATATCTCCCCACAGCAGATCGGTTGGAATGGTGATGTTATAGGTGACTGTTTCCCAGGTGGCATTTTTTTCGGTTGTTCCCCAGAAATAAAGCTCTATAGCAGGCTTGTCTGGAGTGGAAGAATTAACTAGGGAAACTGCGGGTGGATGATCTCCAGTCCAGTTGGCTTCTACAGTAACTATGTACGTATTATCTGCTACAGAAAGAGGAAACGTGTAGAAGTTAACCTCTGGCACATCAGCCTCTTTAGGATTAAGCCCTACACCCACAGCTACAATTAGTGAACTGAGAAACAGAATCGTAATAAAAACAATCGGGAACTTGTTCACCTAATCACCAACATGAAATCCCAGTTTTTTAAGATAAGGCTTTTTGTCAAGAAACCTTGACCCAGCTCAGTCAAGAAAATTTGACCAACTGCGCGCTTCTACAACTTGGTCTTTTTCCTTTGAACCAATCCCCAAATTATTATCACAACACTTGCCACGCTAAGAGCAATTCCCCCGTATTCTACGTGGGTAGAATAGGCGCTTGGAACTACTGTATGATAAACGGTAATGTCTCGATATGCCGTTTCATTCCAATTTCTAGTAATTGTGGTACTTACTTCTACTGGGAAAAGTTGTGCATCCCTACTAGACTTGAAGGTATTATCCCAAACAAAATACCAAGTGCCATCATGTGTAATGAGACAATATTGGTTATATCTTGCAGCTTGAGAGAGATACACAAGCTTATCGTAGGGTTCTCCAGCTTCCCGGTCCAAATAGTTGTTTTCATCTAAAATCAAGAAATTAATTGCTCCATAATGCCCATAACCTAATCCCCAATTTGAAAAGTAGATGTGAAGCTGGTCCCAAATAGTCAGATTAATGGGTCTCACTGTTTCACCATCACCTGGCACAATAAAAGTCTCATGTAGCACAACTGAAGACTGAGGAACGTCGTATGCTTCTTGTTCCTGAAAGGGTATTTGCCATAACGAAAAGATTAGCGCTACAATTCCGATAATCAATAAAATGATTCCAACAAAAACAAGTTTCCGTCTCAAGTTAAACCCCCTATTTATGGAATAAAAAAATTCTTCAGTAAATTACAAATCATGCACGACACGCATTCAATATTCTCCCTTAATTACAAAAAACGAACCCCGAATTGTTCCAGCTAGTTTAGACTTCTGCCTAGCAAACTTGAACTTTCCTTCTAACTCCTTTGGTAACTCCATCCCCTCAGAAAGTTTAAACCCAACAGCCCGCTTCTTAGGGTCATCAACAGTATACATTATGTTGACCACAAGGCCGTCCTCATAAAAGACATAAGCCCATCTGATATTTTCCACTTGAAAACGGGACGTTTCTAAAGGTTTTGCCGCAAATTCAATATCACGTTCTTCTTTCAAAATTCTGTTGACATAATCAAGGTCGCCTGACTTTCCCTAGCTGGTACAACCGTAAATCTGTGATTGTATTTGTTCATAAAATAACGGGCTTCATTAGCGCGTAAACCAGCAAGCGCTTCTGCTACTGGTGACGCCTCCAAGCCAACCGTGGATACCTTTCTAAAATCAACGATATAGGACACTTCTATCACTTGTTTTATCTGTTTCTGGCATTACTCATTTTAGAACAAACTAATCTTATATGACTTTACTACTTATGCCGGGTTTTGTGAGTTAAAATTAGCCCGCGCATTGTTGAAAATAAAAGAAGATTAATGTATTCTGTATCTCATCTCTGAATAATCTGATGAAATTATTAAATAATCACCTACAATTTGGTAATCATCAACTGAATACCAGTCACTAATCTCAGATCCGTTGGTTCCCCAACATAATACGCCATCTTTTGCTTGCCATGTCCCTTGTTCATTTAGTAGTTGATCTCCATAATCAAAGAATTCTGTCCAATTGCCATCAGCTTTATAGTTTATCCAACCTGAAACAATATGTGTTACCGGGTTTCCACCTGATGTTCCCTCGACAAATGTCCAATTTCCAACAAGCCTTCCATCATGATTTGCGTCAGTAGTTATGTAATTGTTGTTGGATGGTTCCTCGTTGTCTCCATTTGTGTTGGTGTTGCCGTTTTCCCCGATATTGACTCCGCTTAAAATTGAATCAAGGGCTCCTTCATTATAAACTAATATTGCACCTGCAATAACCGCAACAACTACAATTGCAGACACTATCATCGTGGTTTTTTTCATACAATCCTTTTCTCCTAATTCTTTGTTATGACTATATTGAAAGACCAATATTGATGAGTAGAATAACTATTATGTTATTTAATATCTTGCATAACTTAATGCGCGCGCCAACAGGTAATTTCTTTGAATTTATTGTACTGTTTTTTAATTCATAAAATATAAATCAAAAAACTATAAATTTGATTGTTGCGGCGATTCCATTGAATAAAACGGGTGCATTACTTCTTCTTGTTATCGTTGGTGGAGTAATTGGAGCCTCAGAGTTATTTCTCATGACGCCAAAACCACACACTCGAAAATTAGAAAACCACGTAATAATGAAAATTCTAGATGAAGGAATAAAGCAAGAAAGTCTTCAGATACAATATGACAAAAAGCCCTCAAACATAGCTTATCTTGAACAAACAATCAACTGCATTGCAGTAGAAAAAGAACAACAAACACTCGTATTCATGGAAACAATTTCACTACAAGTAGAACATGTTACCTTCACGGATACTGTAGGGGATGGAACAGGAGATGAACTGATGGTTGTCTCTTTCGTTAACTCTGGAACGAGCTATGTAGAATTTGTACAAGTGACTTTTAATGATGTAACACAAACGGGTAATTGGGAACTTACTTCTGATGAAAATAAAATTGGCGCAGGCGAATCTGATATCGTGCAGATAACTGTCGACTGGACACCAGGTAACAATTACAGCATAGAATTCGTTGCAACCGACGGAACAGTGGTCAGCTCATTATTCACTACTACAGCTTAATCGCAGTAGAGAACAAGAACATGTTTTGGGTTTGGGTTTTTGGTTAAAATTTAATCCCAAACTCAAATACCTTATATCCGCCTAGTGCTTAGCACCTTTCACTTCTTCCTTCAATGTTTATATTCGAGGTTTCTCTATTACAGTATAAGCTGTCAGATTTTGAGGGTTTATGGGGGAAGGCAATAGAATGAAGCTCGACAAAATTGTAGTTGTGTATTTGTTTGTGGCGTTAGCTCGGATTCTGTACGGGATTGATGGAGTAGTAAGCCATTATATGTTCCATTTTGATGATTTCGCAATTGCCACTTACATAAGCGCGGCTGTTGGCATAATCATCGGTATTGCCTTGGTGCTTCCACTTTCAAAGAGGCTTGCACTATTTTTTGCTAGCGTTAACGCTGCAAGCGGATTAGCTGGTTTTCTAATTATGGGCTGGATATACATAGCTGGTGAGGAGGAGACTGTGATTAATCCTGTTTTGGCGCCGCTGGTTAGCGCTATTGTCTTTTCGGTCTTGCTTTATCTCAAACCTATGCTCACGGAAAAACGAAAAAAACTTAAATGACTATTTTCCGATTCGGTCAAGACCGTTTTTTGTGATAATGTTTAACCGTTAGATTAGGTGATAGTATTGTTGGGTGTTGATTTGAAGGCGAAATATCAGGTCTATAAGGATGTTGGAGG
>CAZJLG010000064.1:0-7146 GCA_964546665.1 uncultured Candidatus Bathyarchaeia archaeon | reverse complement strand
ATTCTTAAACTCGTGCAACACATATCTAAAGAGAAAGAGGGGTTAAGGTGGTAAAGCAGGTAAACATAATTAGGCTTGACATGTCGACGGGAAAGTCCCAGAAAATTGCTGATTATGTTGCTGAAGAAAAACCGTTTTATCTGCTAATCAACACGACTTTTTGGGCAACCATTCTATGCTCACCAACAAACCTGAAAGAATTAGCAGTGGGACATTTGTTATCTGAAGGAATACTAAAATCCACGGAAGAAATCGAAGAAGTGGTCCTCAAAGAAACGGAAAGCACATGCTACGTGAAACTAAAGCCAGAAATCAAAGTCCAAGACCGCGTGAAAACTTCAAGACTTCATGCACGCATCATACATTCAGCCTGCGGAGACAGCTCCGATTACCAAAAGTCTGGCAAAAACCTCAAAATCAAATCAAATCTTAAGGTTAAAGCCCAAATCATATTTGACAGCGTGAAACAGCTTAACTTCAAAGCTGAAGGCTACAGGCGAACGGGCGGTTTTCATGTTGCCGCAATATACAAGCCTGATGGTCAGCTAGTTGCTTTGGCTGAAGATGTTGGCAGACACAACGCCGTAGACAAAGTGATAGGCATGGCGGCGCTAAATGATGTTGATTTTGGCGAGTGCTTCTTGGCTTTGAGTGGGCGCATGTCAGGTGACGTGGCTTTCAAAGCCGCAAATGTGGGTTTGCCCATAATTGCCTCCTTGTCAGCGGCACTTTCTTCAGGAATAACTATGGCTGAGTCTGCGGATTTGACTTTGGCGGGTTTCGTGCGGGGAAAACGCATAAACATCTACACTTGTCCCGAAAGAATAGTGTCCAAAAGTTAAGTTTTCACAAAACATGGCCAAGTGTAACGGCTTATTTTGAGAGGCTATAGTCTTGGTTGGTTAGAAAGTAACGCTTGCAGAAAAAACTCAGCCCTTAAATATAACACCACATTTGTCTATTGATTAAGGTCAGGCAAATGGTGAAGCCAAAGTTGAAGGTAACTTTGCTTACAGGTCGAACTATTGAACAGGGAGTAGGCAAAGAAGCGGGAAAAGCTACACAAGGATATTTTGAAAGCACCACAATGGCATACATGGACATATGTGACATGAAGAAACTTGGGATAAAGAACAAAACAAACATTCAGGTGACGACACCCAATGGCTCTGTAGTTCTTAGAGCTGTTAAGCATCCAAGAGGCGCTATGTCTGGCATGATTTATATTCCCTACGGACCGTGGGCTAACTCAATATGCAGCAACGAAACAACAAGCATCGGCATGCCATCCTTCAAAGGAACCCCCGCTGAAGTTGAGGCAGCACCGGATAAACCTGTTTTAACCTTGAGAGAACTGCTTAAAAGCGAATTTGGAAAGTGAGAGCATGGCGGTAGTTAAATCGGAAGTTGTTAAATCTGTAACGTGTCCAGTTTGCGGCTGTTTATGTGACGACATTGAATTAACCATTGAAGATGGAAAAGTTACTGAAGTAAGAAACGGCTGTGCAATGTGTGAATCCAAATTTTTGAATTACATAGGCGAACACAGGGTCAAAACACCCCTGATACGAAAAGATGGCGAACTTGTTCCCACTTCATATGAAGATGCAATACATAAATCTGCAGAGATTCTTGCCAACGCCAAATATCCAATCTTGTATGGCTGGAGCTCCACAGACTGTGAAGCTCAGCGCATAGGCGTGGAGCTGGCAGAAGAGGTGGGTGGCGTTCTTGATAACACTGCAGTTGTTTGTCATGGACCTTCAATTTTAGGTGTTCAAGAAGCAGGAATCCCAACATCCACGTTGGGGCAGATTAGGCACCGTGCCGATTTAATTGTTTATTGGGGATGTGACCCATGGAGCGCACATCCAAGGCACTTGGAAAGATACACTGCCTTCACAGATGGACGGTTTGAAGACAGTGAATGGATGAGTTACATTAACAAAGTTAAGGCTTCAGTAGGCGAAAAGAAGCTGTCAAGCGTTAAAAGAAGAAGCCTCAAATGCGAAACAGAGTATGAAAAGATAAGTGACAATAAGCCTCCTGTAGACCTAAACAAGGAAGGGCGCAAACTAGTAGTAGTCGATGTTCGAGAATCAATGACAGCAAAAGTGGCTGACTATTTCATCCAAGTCAAACCAGGCAAAGACTACGAAATAATGCAGGCTATACGTGCACTAGTCAACGAGGAGGAACTTGACGTTGACGAGGTTGGCGGAGTTTCAGTAGATTACTTGGAAGAGTTGGTTGACGTTATGGTAAACGCCCAGTTTGGAGTAATATTTTTCGGCATGGGTTTAACGCAGACAGCAGGTAAATTCAGAAACATAGAAAACGCAATTTCTCTCATAAAGGACTTAAACGCAAGAACAAAATACGTCATCGCTCCAATGAGAGGACACTTTAACGTTACGGGCGCAAACACAGTTTTCACATGGCAAAGCGGCTACCCCTACGCAATTGACTTCTCCTTAGGCTACCCCCAATACAACCCAGGAGAGACAACTGTTGTCGACATTCTATTACGAAAAGAATCAGACGCAGCACTAGTGATTGCTTCTGACCCAGCCAGCAACTTTCCACGAAAAGCTGCAGAACACCTAGTCAAGAACCCACTCATCGTAATCGATCCCCACATGAACGTTACATCAATGGTAGGCGACATAGTATTCCCCTCATCAGTTGTAGGTGTAGAGAAAGAAGGCACAGCCTACCGTATGGATCATGTGCCGCTTCCCCTCAAGAAAGTGGTTGAGCCGCCAGAAGGCATACTTTCAGACGAGGAGATACTTCGTCGAATAGTCGAAGAAGTTCGACACATAAAATCACAAAAAAAGGGAGCAAACTAGAATGGAACTATTAATAAAAAACGGTTTTGTCTTCGACCCCATCAACGAGATTAACGGAGAAAAAATGGACATAGCCATACGCGACGGCAAAATCGTTGAAACTGTTAATGAATTAAACGCGAAAGTGATTAACGCTACTGGCTTGACTGTAATGCCAGGTGGCGTGGACATTCACACTCACATCGCGGGCGGAGAAGTGAACACTGGAAGACTTTTGCGTCCAGAAGATCATGTAAAAGATATTGAACGCAAGACTGCCATAACAAGGTCTGGTGTTGGCTACTCTATTCCGTCAACGTTTACGACTGGTTACCGCTATTCAAGAATGGGCTACACTACAGTGATGAATCCATCCATGGCGCCTCTGGGAGCTAAACACACCCACGAAGAGCTAAACGACATACCAATGGTGGACAAGGCAACTTATCCACTGATTGGCGACTGGTGGTTTGTGCTTGAATACCTCAAAAACGGCGACATAGAAGGCTGTGCGAGGCATGTAGCGTGGATGATGAACACCACTAAAGGCTACGCCATCAAAATCGTTAACCCGGGCGGTCTAGAGTCTTGGGGATTCGGACGTAACGTACACTCAATAGATGACCAAGTTCCAAACTTTGGCATTACTCCCCGTGAGATAATCCGCGGCCTGGCAAAAGTAAACACAATGCTGAATTTGCCGCACACAATTCACCTTCACACAAACAACCTTGGATTACCCGGAAACTACGTTACCACACTTGACACCATGAAGGCGCTTGAGGACTTGTCTACTGACGGCAAACCCATATGTCACATAACTCACCTTCAGTTCAGCAGCTTCGGAGGCGAAGACTGGGGAACCATGAAGTCTGGTGCGGACGAAATTTCCAAGTATATCAATAATCACAGCCACATGACAGTTGACATGGGCCAGGTCATATTCACGGACACCACAACCATGACGGCTGATGGACCCTTCGAGTACACTCTTTATCAGCTGAGCGGACACAAATGGGTCAACAGTGACGTGGAAACCGAAACTAGCGGCGGAATTATACCCTTCCACTACAAACGCAGCAACTCGGTCAACGCCATCCAGTGGTCAACAGCCCTAGAGCTTGCCCTCATGATTAAGGACCCATGGAAAATTTACATGACCACCGATCACCCTAACGGCGGCCCCTTCATTTCTTACCCAAAAATTATTACTTGGCTGACCAGCAGAAAGGCTCGCATGACACTGCTAGAGAAGTGCCACAAGAAAGCCCAGAAGAAGAGCCTTCTGCCCTCAATAAAACGGGAACTGAGCCTCTATGAATTAGCGATTGTCACAAGAGCGGGACAGGCAAAAGCGTTAGGACTCACAAGCAAAGGACACCTAGGTGTGGGCGCAGACGCTGACATATCAATATACAACGTGAATCCTGAAACAACAGACATAGCCCAGAAACCTAAGATTGTGCGCAAGGCGTTCAGTGATGCTGCTTACACAATCAAGGACGGAATAGTTGTGGTTGAGAACGGAAAAATCGTACAAACAGTTAGCGGCAAAACCATGTGGCTAGACGTAAACATAGCTGAAGAAGTAAAAATTGATGACGACATGCGAAGAAAGTTTAAAGAATACTGGACGGTCGAGTATGACAACTATCCAGTTTTCGATCATTACGTGAAAGTCTCAGATCCGATAACAGTAAAGGCGGACGTTTAAAATGGTAACTTTGGTTCCTCTGAAGAAATTTGAAACCCCAATAATGGCGGCGTGCATTAACCCTGACCTTTTCGAAGGTAAATCCGTAGCTGAAATTGCCGGATTGCCCATTTATGAAGGAAACAGAAAGAAGAAACTTGGTGACTTATTCAAAATAGAAGCGGATTCAGCGGATACTTCGATAATAACCGTCAACGGCGATGTAAGTAAAGTCAAACGAATAGGCATGGGCATGGAAAAAGGTGAAATCGTCATCAACGGCAACTCTGGAATGCACCTTGGCGAAAAAATGTCTGGCGGCAAAATAACCGTGAACGGAAACGCAACAGGTTGGACAGGAAGCGCCATGAAAGGCGGAACAATAGAAATTCATGGTGACGGAAGCGACTACTTGGCTTCTCCGTACCGAGGAACCGACGTGGGCATGCTTGGTGGCGAAATAGTTGTCGACGGAAAAGTAGGAAGCGACTGCGCATGTCACATGAAAGGCGGAGTAATCAAAATCAAAGGCAGTGCTGGTCCATTCTTGGGCTACCGCATGATAAAGGGCACAGTTTACGTTGAAAAGGACTGCAAAAGTCGGGTGGGCGCATCAATGACTGGTGGCAAAATTATTGTTGCGGGAGCTCTAGAAGAGGTAATGCCTACATTTACAGTCGACGACGTGAAAGCAAAGGTTAAAATTGACGATAACGAAAAAGCGACGGGACCATTTTATGTGTTCGTCGGAGACATGGCTGAGCACGGAAAAGGCAAACTGTTCGTTTCAAAGGCAGCCAACCCTCAATTGGGCGCCATTTACGACAAGTATCTGGAGTAAAAACTGTGCATACAAACACGTAACGTGCAGCTGGAAAGGCATACTAAAAAAGTGTTTTTCAAGCTGAGTGTAGAATAAGCTTCGGTTTTGCCGTGTTTCTAGTTTTCATTTATTTTATTTTGATTCTGAATACGAATAGCATGTATTAACTGCAATACATATTGCGCTTTCATATGATTTAAAAGCAAAATACTAAAAACATCTGCTAAACGCAAATGCGTCTGTGTGTGGATGTCAACCAAAGTGTCCAAAGGACTTAAGGCGGTTGAAAAAAACGAGGACTGGAACAGTCTATTCGCCGAGACTGTAGATGAGACTCTGAAACAGATCTTTAAAGAAGACGGAGCTAGAGTCATCTACAAATTTTTGGAGAGCCAAACGTGTCTGAAGCTTGAAGAAGTTGCAGACAAACCTAAGGTCTTTTCTGCCAGTTTAGAGAGGCTCATGGTTTCGGCGGCGCGAGTAATAGAGAATGTGATTCTCAAAAATTTGTACTCTAGAATTGGATTGACGTTCAGAGAGAAACAAGGGTACGAATTTTCGGATTACATACGAGAACTAAGGGAGGCGTGAATGAGTGGACTCCCTGTTGCTGGGAAGCTATTTAGCAGTTCTCTCAGTAGTTTTTGGGTTATTCTTCAGTTACCTGTTTCAGCGAGATAAAGACAAACGCAAACTAATGTTTCTGCTCGTTTTTGTTTACAGCTTTTTTATCCATGTGCCAGAGATGATTCCCAGCTGGCAAACCACTCAGATTGTGCAACAAATAGATGTGTGGGGTCCTTTACCTATAATGTCAGCCATCTTGATTGCAGTTACCTCAAACATTTTAAACCAAAAAAATTTCAGGAACTTATTCAAAGTGTTTTTGTCAATTCTAGCCGCAACTACACTTCTGATTTTTCTTCCACTTCCAGTTAACCTCCTTCAGCCCGAACTTGTATATCTAATCGCATCAGTTGCCACGATTTCAGCATTGAGTTACTTAATCGTGAGGAAAAAGAGGCTTCCAGACTTCATGTTTTTGCTCTCGACAGCATGCTTTGCTTTAGCTGAGGCTGGAGGAAACTTATTGGGTTCAGGAACAGAATTTGTCGTTTTTGCTTACACCTGCGCCCACATGTTCTTAGCTCTTGTTTTCGTAGTCGCGAAACAAAATGGAGGGATTGGCATAGCTGGTTTTGCGCTTGAAAGAGAATTGGAGAAGACACAGCAAGAGCTTGAAATCTCACAAAACCAACTGACACGAGCTGAATACAACTTCAAATCTCTGGTGAATGCTATCGCCGACCCTGTGGTAATCGTTAATAAAAAGGGCAAATTTTTGGAAATCAACGATAAGATAAGCGAAATGACTGGATTCACCAAAGAGGATTTGATTGGAAAAAACTTCATGAAAACAGATATTGTCACCGCAAAAAGCAAAGCGATACTAATCAAGAATTTAGCCAAGAGAACGATGGGAATTAACATTAAACCGTACGAAATTGAAGCGAAAACAAAAGACGGCGAGAGCATATACTTGGAGGTAAATGCTCAGAAAATCGAGTACGAAAACAAAAGTGCAGAGTTGGTTGTGTTCCGTGACATCACTGAAAGAAAAATGATGGAAAAGAAACTTGAGAAATATGCTGAGCAGCTAGAAGAAAAAGTGAAAGAACGAACCAAAACTTTGAAAGAGAACGAGGAAAAGCTTCGAAGCATATTTAATTCATCCCCCGACGCTATCGCAGTTTCTGACCTGAAAGGAAACATAATTGAATGCAACAAAGCAACCTTAG